>JAKZYK010000282.1:0-13267 GCA_047514485.1 Gammaproteobacteria bacterium | reverse complement strand
CGCGATCGCCTGTCAGCAACACCTCACCGACTGCCGCCACGTCCAGGGAGTGATACGCCAGCGGATGCCACTCAGGTCCGCGATCAGAGTCGCAAGGTCGAGCCTTTCCCCAGAAGCGACAGATTTCCATCGTGCTCCAGTGCATGGGGTTGCTCCGAGTTGTTCCGACCGTCGCTATCCTGTGCGGAGCAGACGGCGGACGTTCACCAGCGCCCGATCATGATCCCGAGCCGCTCGTTCCGCTCCGGTCCCATTTCGAACAGAGATCCCTCCGGCATCTCGGTGCGGTTGCGGCGGCGGCGGAACCAGGTGAACAACCGGTCGTGGAGCTCCCTTCGGACATCCTCGTAGCCGGGGTCGTCGCCCAGATCCACGAATTCTCCGGGATCGCTGTCCAGGTCGAACAGTTGGGGGCGGAAACGTTCGTGCAGGATGTATTTCCAGCGACCGGTGCGCAGCATGTGGGCCCGGCAGTCCCAGGGATGCAGGTCCAGCAGGGTGCGCGAACCCCGGCCGCTGAAGTCGATCTCGCTCACCGCGCAGTCACGCCATTCGCGCTGGGCCTCCCCCCGAAGGGTGCCCAGAAGGGATCGCCCCTCCACGCGTTCGGTTCGAACTTCGCCGCCGGCGAACTCGACGAAGGTCGGCAGCAGATCAACCGCCTCCACGAAACGATCGTCGGTCGTGCCCCGGGTGGCGTCCGCCTGCGGGGAAGGGTCGGAGACGATCATCGGAATTCGGACCGAGCATTCGTGAAACAGATCCTTCTCTCCCAGCCAGTGGTCGCCCAGATAGTCGCCGTGATCGCTGGTGAAGGCGATCAGGGTCCGCTCCATCAGGCCTCGCTCCTCCAGGCAGCGAAGCACTCGCCCGAGGTGATCGTCGATCTGTCTGACGAGGCCCATGTAGGTCGGAATCACACGCTCGCGTACTTCGTCTCGGGAGAAGTTCTCGCTGTATTCCTGGCTCATGAATGCTCGATAGACCGGATGCGGGTCCTCGCGCTCCGCATCGGACCGCACCGCCGGCACGACGTGATCGCGGGTGTAGAGGGCGTGATAGGGCTCGGAGGCAAGATAGGGCCAGTGCGGCTTGATGTAGCTCAGTTGCAGGCACCAGCGCCGGTGGTCGGGGGTCCGCTCGATGAACTCGATGGCCCGGTCGGTGGTGAAGGCGGTCTCCGAATGCGCCTCCGCGACCCGCGCCGGCTTCCCGGCGTGGCGCATGTTCCAGCCGCTCACGCGGCGTCCGTCCTCGCCGGTGGCGCTGTTCGCGTACAGCTCCCACGGATTGTCTCCGCGATAGCCCTGGGTGCGCAGGTACTCGTTGTAACCCAGTCGAGGCGGGAGCATGGGATCGGAATAGAGCCCTTCGAGCTTCTCGAACGGCTCGAAGCCGCCGCCGATGACGGCCCGGCCGATTTCGCCATCCGGATCCACGCCCAGGCGGGCAAGCGCCGCCTCGGAGCCGCTCACCTCCACCTTGCCGACCAGCACCGGAGAGACGCCGAGGTCCCTCATGTAGTCCCCCAGGGTCAGCTCTCCCAGCTTGAGGGGGTCTTCGTTCGTCGTCGCACCGTGCGAGGACATGTAGCGCCCGGTGAGGATGCTGGCACGGGAAGGCCCGCACAGCGGCGCCTGGCAGTAGGCGCGGGTGAATCGAACCCCGCGGGCGGCAAGCCGGTCGATGTTCGGTGTCTCCAGGTGCGGATGGTCGTAGCAGGACAGGTAGTCCCACCTGAGCTGGTCGCACATGATGAACAGGATGTTGGTCTCGTCTTTCAACGTCCTCTCCGGAGGGGGCGAATCGTCAGACCGATCCCGACAGGAAGGTGGGCGCCCGGGTCAAGTGCGCCGGATCCCGTCTGCTCGGCCGCGCGAATTGCGGGCCGCGTCTCCCGCGCCGCGCGGTCACGCCGCGGCGGGCGATCGCATGCGCAATGCCGCCGGGTGTCCTCGCCAGCCTCCGCGGGTCGTGGAGGGGAGGAAGAGCCCGTGCCGAATCTCCCCGGCAGCATGCCACGTGGTGTGGTCCGAGCCTCTTCGAAACACGGACCGGACGCCCGGAGGGTGTCGCCGGCTCGTCCGCGGTTCAACCCGCGGCGGACTCGATTCGCACCGCCTCCAGCCGGGCCGGATCGAACGGTGAGAGGTCGATGCTCGACGATGCTCCGTCGCAGAGCAACTCCGCCATCGCCCTTCCGCTTGCCGGGGCGTTCAACATGCCCCAGCAGTTGTGGCCCGTTGCGACGTATGCGCCCGGCGCGCCAGGGACCGGGCCGAGCAGCGGCATGGCATCTGCGCAGATAGGGCGGTAGCAGGCCTGGGCGCGGAGGATGCCCGCGCCTTCGAGACGGCTCGACAATGCGGCGCAGATGCGGGCGATCTCCCGGCACTTCGCCTCGTCGACGGTCACGTGCGCGGGATCGATCGGCAGCGGGTCGTCGGAGGACTGGCCGCACGCCCAAACCTCGCCGCCCGCCCGGACCACGATCTCCGGGGAGGTACGTTCGCCGGACGCGCTCTCGTAGTCGACGAACAGCGCCTGCGCGGAAACCGGAATTCGGGGCGCGAGCACGACGCTGTAGCCCTTGAGGCCGGCGACCGGCGGCAGCGGCAGCCATCTTGCGGCAAGGATCGACCAAGGACCCATCGCGATCACGACCGCGTCGGCGGCGATCTCGGCGCTGTCGACCCGCACCCCGCGTACCGCGCCGCGCGCATCGCGCGCGATGCCGTCCACGACGCCGTCGACGAGCCGCGCCCCGCGTGCGCACGCGGCGTCGACGAGGGCGCGGGTGAATCGCTCCGGATGAATCGTCGCGGTGGTGTGCGTCGAGCCGATGGCGGAGTGGACTGCGCAGCGACCGTCCAGCCATTCCGGCGAGGCCATGCCGCGATAATGCTCGACATCGCCGCCGTCACTTCCGGCGACGAGCAGGGTATCGATGCGCTTGTACCCGTAGTCCGCATCGAGCGTGCGGGCGAGCTCCGCGTGCAGGTCGAAGCTTGCCCGCGCGAGTTCGGCCTGCGGCTGACCGTTGCACCAGTCCCGTGCGATGAAGCCGCCGGACTTGCCCGAAGCCGCGCACGCGACGCCATGGCGCTCGACCAGGGTCGCCGCGACACCGCGCTCGGCGAGGAAGTAGGCGACGGATGCGCCGATCACACCGCCGCCGCATACCACGACATGCATCTTTCGGCGCTCCGGCTCGGACTCAGGCTTCAGGCTCGGACGTCAGGTTCGGACTTCAGGCTCGGGCTTCAGCGCCGGGCTTCAGGCTCGGGCTCAGATACAGGCTCAGGCCCAGATTCGGATTCAGCCTCGGGCTCAGACTCGGACCCAAGCTCCGACGCGGGCTTCACACTCGCGCTCAAGCTCAAGCTCAGGCCCAGGCCCAGGCTCAATCCTCGACCGGCCAATCCTCCTTCGTCTGCACGCCCCACGGCTCGCGGGCGAAGATGCGCTTGACCATCGGCTCGAAGTACTCGATGGGACGGGTTTCGTAGCCTGGGTCGAACGCCATCTGGTCGTAGTCGCCGGTGAAGCGCACCGTCATCTCGTACGCCGGATGGCCCCGGAAGCGATCGCGCTCGTCCTTGTTCTTTCCGATCTTGTCCCAGAAGTAGTACCCCTGAAAGACGCCGTGGTGCTTGAGCATCCAGTATGTATGCCGCGATACGTACGGGCGCAGGATGTCCGCGCCGACGTCCGCGTGGTTGTGCGGCGCGAGCGAGTCGCCGATGTCGTGCAGCAGGCCCGCGACGATGATCTCCTCGCACTCGCCGGCGTCCTCGGCCCGGGTCGCGGTCTGCAGACAGTGCGCGTAGCGATCGATCTGCCCGCCCGGGAACGTGTAGTGCAGCGACTCCATGAAGGCGAGAAGCCGCTCCGGCGTCGCAGCCATGAACGGCTTTGCGAGCGCCCCCGCCAGTGCGTAATCCTCTACCGTGCCTTCATCCATGCGCACGTAGCTCACCTTCTGCTGTTCCACGACCTCGACCATCGTCGATCTCCTCGGCGTTTCGTACGGGTTCGGTTTCGGGGCGCCGGACGCGTGCCGGCGATGTCAACGCCTCACGGCCATTTCGCGTCTTCAATCCGCTCGGTCGAACGCTACCCCACGAGCGGGGACCATACAACGATGGAGACAGTCGGGGGCAGGACCATTTCACGCTGTAGGTCGGGTTAGCCGAAGGCGTAACCCGACATCGGAACGAGGCGCTCATGTCGGATTGCGCTGCGCTAATCCGACCTACCGGGGACCGGAGCCATAGCGTGAAATGATCCTGCAGTCGCGGGCGATAACGGGCAAACGACGAGGAACGGCCCTTATCGAAATCGGGCAATGCGTTGAAGCTCCCGGATGTCGAGTTCGGCGCCGAGGCCGGCGCCGCCTTTCACGCAAGCGCTACCCCGCTCGTACCAGACCCCGGTCACGGAATCGAATGCCGCGAGCGGCCCGGCGGTGGTGGGCATCGGAGTACGCCGGTGGTGGCTTCCCGCCGCGCTCAGTACGTGTCGAACATCCGCTGTAGTTCGGTCCGATCGCGGGTGCGCGTGAGTCCCAGCATGAGCAGGATGCGCGCCTTGTGCGGGGTCAGGTTGTCGGCAGTCACACTGGCGCGCGCGTGGGACGCGCCCAACGCCGGGACCCGCCCGCTCCCGACTCGAGAGCAGTGGGCCACGGCGACACCCGCTCGTGCCGCCTCGTTCAGCGCATCGAGCTGGGCCGGCGGCACGAGGCCCGGCGCGAATCCCGCTGCGACGATCCCTTGCGCGCCCGCACCGACACATGCTTCGACCGCGGCGCCGTCCGCGCCCGCGTAGGCGCAGATGACGTCGACCCGGGGCAGGGCATTGAGACCGCTCACGTCGAATTCGGAATCCGGAGCGTGCCGGCGCAGCGGCGCCCGGTAGAACGCCACGCCGTCGGCGTCCGCGTGCCCCAGCGCACCGAAGTCCGGGCTGCGAAACGTCTGCAGGCGCAGGGTCGAGGTCTTGGTGCCCTCGCGCGCGGCCTGGATCTCGTCGTTTAGCACGATCATCACCCCCATCCCGCGCGCGTGCGCCGAGCCGGCGGTACGCACTGCGTTCACGAGATTGAGCGGGCCGTCGGCGGACACCGCGGTCGCGGGCCGTTGCGCGCCGACCAGCACCACCGGGATCTCCACCTTGAGCGCGAGGTTCAGGAAGTACGCCGTCTCTTCGAGGGTCGCGGTGCCGTGGGTGATCACGATGCCGTCGAGTCCGGGGCGCTCCGCGACGAGCGCGTGGATCCTCGACACCAGCGCGAGCCAGTCGTCGGGTCCGATGCCGTGGCTCTGCAGCACGTCGTATACGATCGGTGTGACGTCCGCGACCTGCGCAACCTCGGGGGTGCGCGCCAGCAGATCGTCGATGGAGAGCATCTGCTTGCGGTCGATGTAGCGCACGAGCTCGAGCCCGTCGCCGCCCACCGACGCAATCGTCCCCCCGGTGCCGATCACCGCGACGGCGGGCTTGCGTGGGGCGTTCACCCGTCGCTCCCGTCGGGCCGTATCCGTTCGGCCATCGCGACGGTGTGGCGCAAGCTCCGCGCCACCCGCTTCTCGATCAGCCTGCGGTCGATGACCAGGAGGCCGGTGCCGATCGTCGTCATGCGTCGCATCGCGGTGTTAAACGTTGTGTACCCACGGTGGCGGCATGGCGTCGAGGTCGTCGGGCGGGGTGGCGTTGATGCGGATGTTGCCCGACGAGAGCACTTCAACCGTGGGCGGTCAGACGCCGCGGGTGAGGCCGCCGTCGACCCGGAGGTTCTGGCCGGTGATGTAGCCGGCGCCGTCGCCGAGGAGAAACGCCGCGGTCTTGGCGATCTCATCCACCGTCCCGATGCGGCGCATCGGAGCCTTCACCGCCTTGTCCTCGCCGTGCGGCAGGCTGTCGATAAAGCCGGGCAGGATGCTGTTCATGCGGATGTTGTCAGCGGCGTAGCGTTCGGCGTAGAGCTTGGTGAAGCTCCCGAGTCCGGCGCGCAACGTGCTCGATACGGGATAGTCGAGCGACGGTTCGAACGCCGAGAACGTGGAGATGTTGACGATTGCGCCGCCGCCCTGTGCGCGCATTACCGGGGTGACCAGCCGCGCCATCCGCACCACGTTGAGCAGCACCATGTCGAGCGATGCATGCCAGACATCGTCATCGTGATCGAGCAGCTCGCCTTTCGGGACGCCGCCGGTGTTGTTGACCACCGCGTCGATGCGCCCGTGACGCGCCATCGTCGCATCCACCAGCCGATCCAGATCGGCGGGCTCGGTAACCGAGCCGGTCATCCCGAGCGCACCGAGTTCCCCTGCGAGCTTTTCCGCCGCCCCCGACGGGGACAGGAGGGCGAGCGCATAGCCCCCCTCGGCAAGCTCGCGGGCGATGGCCGCGCCCATGCCGCGCCCGGCGGCGGTGACGATGGCGACTTTTCCGGATGACATGAATGGCTCCTGTCTCTGACGAATCCTCTTTGCGCAAGCGACGATAGCAGCTTTGCCGGCGGCAAGCGGATCGGGAGCACTCGCCATTCGCGCGGATCCGTCCTGCGGATGAATCCGTTGGCGCCCAAGTGGCACCGCAACTTCGATCGTGAACCCTCCAGATCCGCTGTCACGGCACGCCTCAGTGTACGAAGCAGACGGTAATTCGGGCTCCAAGGCGCGAGCTATCCGGTGCCGGGCAGCGTTGCTTGCCGGTACACGTCTGCCCGCCGCACGCCGTATCCTTCGCCGCCACCGGGGCGAAGCGACCTGCTCACCCGAACCGGAGACCGCTCACGTGCCCCAGATCGCGCCCACTTCGCATGGAATCACGAACGATCCGCTGCTTCAGCCGTTCCGACTGAAACACCTCACATTTCGAAACCGCATCATGAGCACCAGCCATGCATGCGGCCTCGCCGAGGGCGGGATGCCCGCGGAGCGCTACCAGCGATACCACGAGGCGAAGGCCAAGGGGGGGATCGCGCTCACGATGTTCGGCGGCTCGTCGAACGTCTCGCCCGATTCTCAGTGGAACTTCCCGCAGATCAACCTGCACGACGAGCACATCGTCGAGCATTTCCAGCGGTTCTCCAACCGCATCCATGCCCGCGGCGCCCACCTCATGTGCCAGATCAGCCACGTGGGGGGGCGCGGCGAGCCCTACGCTGGGGCGCGCCTTGCGCCGATCGGGCCGTCCCCGCTGCGCGAGACGCTGCATCGGGCATTCGCGAAGGAGATGGACCAGCACGACATCGAGCGGGTCGTCGCCGACTACGCCCGAGCGGCTGCCCGATGCAAGGAAGGCGGGCTCGACGGCGTCGAGACCCTGACTGGCGCCCACCTCATCGGGCAGTTCCTCTCGCCGGCAACCAATCACCGCACCGACCGGTTCGGCGGCTCGGTGGAGAACCGCTGCCGGTTCGGACTGATGGTGCACGAGGCGATTCGCGAGGCCGTGGGCGACGACTTTATCGTCGGCATCCGGCTCGTGGTCGACGAGGCCGGGGAGCGTCGTCTCGGCTTCGAGGAGTGTCTGGAGATCGCGAGGATCTTCGAGGCGTCGGGGACCGTCGACTTCTTCAATGCGATCTACGGGCGGATGGATACCCAGATCAAGCTCGCGGTGGACTGCATGCCGGGCATGGCCTCACCCATGGCGCCGTTTCTCTCCAAGGCCGGCGCCTTCAAGCAGGCGGTGGACCTGCCGGTCTTCCACGCCACGCGGATCACCGATCTCGCGACCGCGCGGTACGCGATTCACGAGGGATTGCTCGACATGGTCGCGATGACCCGGGCCCACATCGCGGACCCCGAACTCGTCGCGAAGCTCGCCCGCGGCGAAGAGTCGAGGGTGCGGCCATGCGTGGGTGCGACCCACTGCATGAGCGAGCTGCGCCCGACCTGCCTCCACAACCCCTCGACCGGCCACGAGCGCGAGCTTCCCCACGAGATCGAGTCGGCCGAGGCGAAGCGTCGCGTGTTTGTTGCCGGCGGTGGCCCCGCCGGACTCGAGGCGGCGCGGGTATGCGCGGAGCGTGGTCACGACGTGCGGCTCATGGAAGCGTCGGGCGCACTCGGCGGACAGGCGCTCCTCGCCGCCCAGGCGAGCTGGCGCCGCGATCTCATCGGTATCGTCGATTGGCGGAGCAGGGAGCTCGAACGGCTCGGGGTCGATGTACGTTTCAACCAGTACGTCGAGCCCGAAGCGGTCGGCGAACATGAAACCGATGTCGTGATCATCGCGACCGGAGGCGTCCCGGATCTCGACTGGATCGACGGCGTGGAGCATTGCACGAATGTATGGGACATCCTCTCCGGCGCGGTGAAGCCGAGCGAGGACGTGATCGTCTACGACGGGACCGGGCGCCACGCCGCGCTCACCGCGGCGGAGAAGATTCGCCGCGCGGGATGCGAGGTCGCGTTCTTCGGGCTCGATGGCCATCTCGCGATGGAGATGGCCTACTCCGAGCAGGTCATCTGGCGGCGGCGGACCTACGAGATCGGCATCGCGCCGGTGCTCGACCGGCGTCTTGTGCGCGTCGAGCGCGACGGCAACCGGTTGCGCGTCACGTTCCAGAACGAGCTGACGGACGCGATGGAGACGCATGAGACCGATCAGCTCGTGGTCGAGCACGGGACACGGCCCGCAGGCGCACTCTTTCACGATTTGCGGGACCGCTCTTCGAACCGAGGGGTCGTCGACCAACGGGCGCTGCTCGAGGGCCGGCCTCAACCCCACGCGGGCGGCGGCTTTCAGCTCTTCCGGATTGGCGATGCGGTTTCGAGCCGCAATATCCATGCCGCGGTGCTCGACGCGTTCCGGATTTGCCGCGTGCTGTGAGCAAGGCGCGCCTTGCCCTCTACACGCCCGATCCGAGAGCCCCGCTTGCGCGACGCGACAATCTTGAGCACGGATACACAGGCTCCGCGGTCTCTTGCTATATTCAGACACCCTCCCCGCTGCTCTCCGAAGCCGGAAGCTCTTGATGCCGTCAAGCCGAGCCGCTCTGAACTTCGCCGTCCTTGCCGTCGCAATCGGGCTCGGAGCCATCGCGGGTTGTAGCGAGGAGGGCGCGCCGGCCGATTCCGCCGGCGCCGGAGAGTCCGCGACGGCGGCGGCGGAAGCGAAGGCGGCAGAAGAGCAGAAAGACAGCGGTGCGGCGTCCGCGATCGCGATCAGTGTCACCGCGGACAAGACCCACGCGGTACAGCCGAGCGACGAGATTCGCATCGAGGTGAGGGTGGAAGGATTCGTGCTCGACGGTGCGAAGATCGGCGCCGATGCGCAGCCGGGCACCGGCCACTACCACGTCTATCTCGGCAGCCCGGACGGGGAGCCGCTGCTCGTCTCGGCCGACGCGAGCGCCGTCGTGAAGGTGCCGGCCGACGTCACCGACGGTACCCACACACTGCGGATCCAGCTCCGCAACCACGACCACTCTCCACTCGACCCACCGGTCGAAGCCGGAGTACGTCTCATCATCTACCGCCTCTGAGAGACGCGGTATCCCCACGCACGCAGGGCACCCTCGGTCACGGCCCGATCCAGCACCAGCATTCGCGCGGTATCTCCACGCGCGCATGGCACCCTTGGCGGTGCCTCAGGGTCAGTTCACACCAAAGGTTCGAGACGCGCACCGGGGCAGTGGTCCAGCCGGCGTGAAAGGACTTGGCGGCGGCTCGTGAGCGCATGTCATATCGAGAGAGTTCGTGCATGATATCCGGCTCCTGCCAAGGACAAGAGGAAGCGAGGACAATGAAGATATCCGTCAGAAAGCTCACGGCGGCGATGCTGGCCGCAGCGGGGCTCGCCGGCTCCGTCGCGGCGGTGGCCGTGGAGTCGAAGGACCCGATCAAGCTCACCATCCATGACTGGACCGGCCAGTACATCACGACCCACATCATGGGCGCGGTGCTCGATGAGATGGGCTACAACGTCGAATACGTGCAGGCCGACTACATCGCGCAGTTCGCGGGCCTGGAGGCCGGCGATCTGCACGTCGCCATGGAGATGTGGGAGACCACCGGCAAGGACGCGATGGAGGCGTCGCTCGCGACCGGCAAGACGGTCGATCTCGGTGAGACCGGCATGGTCGCGATCGAGGAGTGGTGGTATCCGATGTACATGAAGGAGGCGTGCCCTGGGCTGCCCGACTGGAATGCGCTCAACGAGTGCACGGGAGCGTTCGCCACGCCGGAGACCCATCCGAAGGGACGTTATCTCGGCGGTCCGGTCACCTGGGGCGGTTACGACGACGAGCGCGCCGACGCACTCGGCCTCGACTACGAGGTCGTGCACGCCGGCACCGATGCGGCGCTGTTCGCCGAGCTCGAATCCGCGATTCAGCGAAAGGCACCGATCCTGCTCTGGATCTATACGCCGCACTGGGCGCCCATCAAGTACGAGGGCGAGTGGGTCGATTTTCCGCGCTACACCGACGAGTGCTACAAGGACCCGAAGTGGGGCATGAACCCCGACAAGGCCTACGATTGCGGCAAGCCGCGCGGCTGGATCAAGAAGGTCGGCTGGAAGGGCGGTGAGGAGAAATGGCCGAATGCCTACCAGGCGGTCCGCAACTTCCAGATCACCAACCAGGAAATGGGTGAGATGGTCGGCCGGGTCGATCTCGAAGGCAAGAGCGTGGACGAGGTGGTGGCGGCCTGGATGGCCGAGAACAAGGACAACTGGATGGCCTGGACGAAGTAGTCTGCCGCCACGCTGCACGAAACCGCAGCGCGGGTCGCCGTCCGGCGGCCCGCACGGTCCCGCTGGCCCTGCGAGCCCCCTCATGTCTGCCGCCTCCGAATCGCACGGCGGCGCGCCGTCCACCGCCCTCCACGAGAACGACGCGGTGATCGGAATGGCCGCCCGTGAGGACCCTCGCGATGTTCTCACCGGTGTCGAGGCGCTCGCGTGACCACCGCGGCGCTTCATGCGAGCGAACGCGCCGCCTGGCCGGAACGCTACGCGATTGCCTGGACGGTGCTGCTCGTCTTCGCGATCGCCGCGCACCTCGGCCGCGATGCCCTCCCCGCCGTCGCCAGTTGGCCCGAGCCGTGGATCATCCCGTTTCGCTTCTGGATCAGCGACTTCATGAAGTGGCTGATCAACGACTTCGATCTGGGGCTCTTCACCTTCAAGGAGCTGACCCGCTCGGTCGCGTGGCTGCTGGAGTGGCCCCTGCGCGCCGCGCAGAGCCTGCTCGCCGAAGGTTTTTCACGCGGGATCGGCCGCGACGCGGTAGAGGTCTTCCCCCGGATCCCATGGATCGCCCTGCTCGCGGTGTGCGCGCTCGCGGGGCTCTCCGTCCGTGGCTTCGGCCTTGCCGCGCTGGTCGCCGGAGCGTTCCTCTACCTCGCGGTCTTCGGCCAGTGGGAGAGCGCGATGGTGACGCTCTCCTCGATCGCGATCACGGTGCCGCTCGGCGCCGGCGCGGGTCTCCTGCTCGGGATCGCGGGGTTCCGATCGGCACGAATCGAGCGTGTGCTCGTCCCGCTGCTGGATCTCATGCAGACGGTGCCGATCTTCGCCTATCTGGTGCCGATCCTCTTCCTGTTCGGGTTCGGCCCGGTGGCCGCGATGATCGCGACCATCATCTACGCGACGCCGCCGATGGTGCGAGTGACGATGCTTGCGCTGCACCAGGTGCCGGCCGAGATCGTCGAATTCGGGCGCATGGCCGGCTGCTCGCGCCGGCAACTCCTGTGGAAGGTGCTGGTGCCGTCGGCCCGCCCGTCGCTGATGGTCGGCATCAACCAGGTGATCATGCTCTCGCTCAACATGGTGATCATCGCGTCGATGATCGGCGCGGGCGGCCTCGGCTACGACGTGCTGACCTCGCTCAAGCGCCTGCGGATCGGAGACGGCGTGGAGGCCGGCCTTGCCATCACCCTGCTCGCCATCGCGCTCGATCGCCTCTCACAGGCGTTCGCGAATCGTCCGCCTCCGGTGCACAGCGATACGACCCCGCCCTTCGTGCGCCGCCACCCGTTCCTGATCGCGGCGCTCGCGACGCTCGCGATCGCCTGGGCCGCGGGCGCCTTCGTCCCCGTGTTGCAGGACTATCCGGAGCAATTCGAATTCACCACCGCGACGACGTGGTCGGCGCTCATCA
The DNA here is from genome assembly GCA_047514485.1 of Gammaproteobacteria bacterium. GTDB lineage: Bacteria > Pseudomonadota > Gammaproteobacteria > HK1 > HK1 > HK1. The sequence continues at coordinate 1,146 of JAKZYK010000282.1, read as the reverse complement.
AGTGGATCAACATCAATTTCTACGACGTTCTGGAAGCGATCAAGACCTGGCTGCTGTTCAACCTGCTGATCCCGGTCAAGCGCTTCCTGACCACGGTGCCGTGGCCGGCGGTGGTCGCCGCGGTGGCCATCGCCGGACACCGGCTCGGAGGTTGGCGGCTCGCGGCGCTCACCGGCTCGCTCGCGCTGTTCATGGCGGTGTCGGGGAACTGGGAGAAGTCGATGATCACGGTCTACCTCTGCGGGGTGTCCGTGCTGATCGCTTCGATCATCGGGATCCCGTTCGGGATCTGGGCGGCGATGAACGACCGGGTCTACCGGGTCGTACAGGTGGTCATCGACACGCTCCAGACGCTGCCGTCATTCGTATACCTCATTCCGGTGGTCATGCTGTTCCGGGTCGGGGATTTCTCGGCCCTGATTGCGGTGGTCGCCTACGCGGTGGCGCCCGCGGTGCGCTATACGGCCCACGGGATCCGGCAGGTTCCGGTGCACCTCATCGAGGCGGCGGCCACCTCCGGCTGCACGCGGCGGCAGACGTTGTGGAAGGTGCAGCTTCCGATCGCGCTTCCGGAGATCATGCTCGGCATCAACCAGACCATCATGCTGGCGCTCAGCATGCTGGTGATCACCGCGCTGGTCGGCACCCGCGATCTCGGCCAGGAGGTCTACATCGCGCTGACCAAGGCCGATACCGGGCGCGGTATCGTCGCCGGACTCTGCGTCGCGTTCATCGCGATTATCTCGGACCGGCTGATCGGCGCCTGGGCGCGGCGCAAGAAGCACGAGCTGGGCCTCGAATGACACAAGTCCGAGCAACACAAGCTCGAATGACACAGGGGCCACGCATGTCATGACTACTCCGACGGAACGAGCCGCACGCCTTGCGTGCTGGAAGGGCGATGTCGCGCCGGAGCCGCTCGGCGGCGGGATCACCAACGTCAACTTCACCGTCGAGGACGCCGGCGAGCGCTACGTCGTGCGCATCGGGGAGGACATACCGGTGCACGGGGTGTATCGCGTGAACGAGCTGGCCGCGGCGCGCGCGGCGCACGCGACCGGAATCTCCCCGGAGATCGTGCACGCCGAGCCGGGGGCGCTGGTGATGCGATGGGTGGACGGACGCACGCTCGATCCCGCCGACGTG
>JAKZYK010000281.1:0-4566 GCA_047514485.1 Gammaproteobacteria bacterium | reverse complement strand
GCCTCGGTCGATCTCTATTGCGAGGAGATCATCGCGAAGGCCCGGCTCGTCATCGTGCGCCTGCTCGGCGGGAAGTCCTACTGGCCCTATGGAGTCGAGCAGATCGCCGAGACCTGCGCGGGCACCGGCGCGACGCTGGTGCTGCTGCCCGGCGACGATCAGCCCGACCCGGAGCTGGCCGCGCACTCCACCGTCAACACCGAGGCGTACTGGCGGCTCTGGAATTTCCTGCTGCACGGCGGCGCCGCGAATGCCAGAGGCTTTCTCGCCTTCGCGGCATCGCTGATCGGGCGCCGGTTCGACTGGCGGGAGCCGGCCGAGCTGCCGCGGGTGGGGATCTACTGGCCCGGTGTGGACAACCCCGGGCTGGCCGACCTGCGAAACGTCTGGGCGAAGGACAAGCCGGTGGCGGCGCTGGTCTTCTATCGCGCCCTGGTGCAGGCGGACAACGTCGCGCCCGTCCGGGCGCTGGTGGTGGCGCTCGCCGACAACGGGGTCAACTGCCTGCCGGTGTACTGCACGAGCCTGAAGGATCCCGTCTCGGCCGGCGTCATCGAGTCGCTGCTGGCCGAATGCGAAGCCGGGATGGTGCTCAACGGGACCGGGTTCGCCGTCTCCACGCCGGGCAAGCCGACGGTCGACTCACCGTTGAACGCCACCGGTGCGCCCGTGCTGCAAGTCGTGTTCTCCGGCGGCAACGAGAAGGACTGGCGCGCCGGCACCCGCGGGCTCTCCGCCCGGGACATCGCCATGAACGTGGCGCTGCCCGAAGTCGACGGCCGGATCCTCTCGCGCGCCGTCTCCTTCAAGGGCGAAGCCCGCTTCGACGAGTCCACCCAGTGCTCGCTGGTCGCCTATGAGCCGGTGGCGGACCGGATCGAGTTCGTCGCGCGGCTGGCCGCGAGCTGGCTGCGGCTGGGCCGCACGCCGGTCGGGGAGCGCCGCCTCGCGGTCATCCTCGCCAACTACCCCAATCGCGACGGCCGACTCGGCAACGGGGTCGGCCTGGATACGCCCGCCAGTGTGGTCGAGTTGCTGCGCTCGCTCGAAGGCGCGGGTTACGGCGTCGCGGACATCCCCCGCGACGGCGACGGGCTGATCGAGAGACTCCGGCGCGGGCCGACCAACGCCGCGCTGGACGGCCGCGAGATATCGGTGACGTTGACGCTGCGGGCCTACCGCGAATTCTTCGATTCGCTGCCGGCGCCGGTGCGCCAGCTCGTCATCGACCGCTGGGGGGAGCCCCAACGGGACCCGTTCTACCTCGCCGCCTCCGACGAGTTCGCGCTGTCCGCATTCCACTGCGGCAACGTCGTCATCGGATTGCAGCCCGCGCGCGGCTACAACATCGACCCGCAGTCGACCTATCACGACCCGGACCTGGTGCCGCCGCACGGCTACTTCGCGTTCTACGCGTGGCTGCGTACCGTGCGCGACGTTCATGCCGTCATCCACATGGGCAAGCACGGCAATCTCGAATGGTTGCCGGGCAAGGCGCTGGCTCTGAGCGAGACATGCTTTCCGGAGGCGGTCTTCGGGCCGTTGCCGCACCTCTACCCGTTCATCGTCAACGACCCCGGTGAGGGGACGCAGGCCAAGCGCCGGGCCCAGGCGGTCATCGTCGACCACCTCACGCCGCCGCTGACCCGGGCCGAGACGTACGGTCCACTCGCGGAGCTCGAGTTGCTCGTCGACGAGTATTTCGAGGCCGCTGGTGTGGATCCGCGCCGGCTCAAGATACTGCGCGAGGACATCCTGGCCCTCGCCACCCACGTCGGACTGGACCGGGATTGCGGTATCGAGACCGCCGACGACCACGACACCGCGCTGTCGAAGCTGGACAACTATCTCTGCGAGCTGAAGGAAATGCAGATCCGGGGCGGTCTGCACGTGTTCGGCCTTTCACCGGAAGGGGAGTCGCTGAGCGACCTTCTGGTGTCGATGGTCCGATTGCCGCGCGGCGACAACGATCCCGCCGATGCCTCGCTGATGCGGGCACTCGCCGCCGATCTGGATCTGGGGGAATTCGACCCCTTGTCCGCGACTCTGGGAGATCGCTGGCGGGGAGCTCGCCCCGCGGTGCTCGATTCGCAGTCACCGTGGCGCACTTGCGGCGATACGGTCGAACGGTTGGAGATTCTGGCGAAGCAGCTCATCGAGGGCGTCGAGCAACCAGAGATCGGCTGGATCCGCACTCGTGCGGTGCTCGAATTCGTCGAACATGACCTGCGGCCACGGGTCGCAGCGTCGGGTCCGCTCGAGCTCGACGCGTGCCGGCATGCCCTGGAGGGGAAGTTTCTTATGCCGGGCCCCTCGGGCGCGCCGACCCGGGGCCGTCTCGATGTACTGCCCACCGGAAGGAATTTCTACTCCGTCGACACTCGCACCGTGCCGACGCCGGCCGCCTGGAAGCTCGGCTGGAAGTCGGCCACGCTCCTGCTGGAGCGTTACCGGCAAGAGCACGGGGCCTGGCCGAAACGCATCGCACTCTCCGCGTGGGGGACCGCGAACATGCGAACCGGCGGTGACGACATCGCGCAGGCACTGGCGTTGATGGGCGTGAAGCCGGCCTGGGAAGTGGCTTCCAGGCGGGTGACCGGGTTCGAGGTGTTGCCGCTCGACCTGCTGGACCGGCCTCGCGTCGACGTGACGCTGCGAATCTCCGGTTTTTTTCGCGACGCCTTTCCATCCCAGATCGACCTGTTCGACTCGGCCGCGCGCGCCGTGGCGGCCCTCGACGAGACGGAGCATTTCAATCCGCTGGCGGCAAGGACCCGTGACGAGGCTGCCCGGCTGGTGGCCGCGGGGGTCGATGAAACGACGGCCGCGCGCCGTGCCGGCTTTCGGGTGTTCGGCTCCAAGCCCGGCGCCTATGGAGCCGGCTTGCAGGCGTTGATCGACGAGCGGGGATGGGAGACCGAAGCCGACCTCGCCCGTGCCTACCTCGCCTGGGGAGGCTACGCCTACGGCGCCGGCGCCGAAGGGGCAGCCGAGCACAGGTTGTTCGAAGCGCGGCTGGCCGGCGTGGAGGCGGTGCTTCACAACCAGGACAATCGAGAGCACGACCTGCTCGACTCGGATGATTATTACCAGTTCGAGGGGGGCTTGACCGCGACCGTCAGGCACCTGAGCGGCGAACGACCGGTGGTCTATCACAATGACCATTCCCGGCCCGAGACCCCGCGTATCAGAACCTTGAAGGAGGAAATCGCCCGGGTCGTGCGGGCGCGGGTAGTCAATCCCAAATGGATCCAGGCCATGCAGCGCCACGGTTACAAGGGCGGCTTCGAGATGGCGGCGACCCTCGATTATCTGTTCGCCTTCGCGGCCACCACCGGCATGGTGGAGAACCACCATTTCGATGCGGTCCACGCGGCGTTCATGGAGGATGAGTCCGTCCTGGAGTTCCTGGAACAGAAGAATCCCGATGCCCTTCGGGAGATGGCCGAACGCTTTCTGGAGGCGGAGCAGCGCGGTCTCTGGAGACCGCGATCGAATTCCGCGTTGCGCGCGTTGCACATCGCTGCCGGCAGCCCCTCCGCGTGAATTTCGCTACAGTCGTCGATCCGGGATAATTTCACGCTACGGTTCCAGCCCCGCGCAGGTCGGATTAGCGCAGCGTAATTCGACAGGAGCGCCTCCGTTCGATGTCGGGTTTCGCCTTCGGCCAACCCGACCTACAGCCTGAAATGGCCCTGGCTATTGATCCGATTGGTGTTGATCTGGCAGCGAGAATCGACGAACAATGACAAACGGTGATGTAAATCCGAATTCGGAATCCTGCATCGAGGACTGAACCTCAGCCGAACCGCAGCACGGATTCCTGAATGCGAGCTCACGCGACCCCGGCATCTGCCACGATTCGGCGGGCTCGTTGCTCGCTCTCACACCATCTACAAAGAGGGAGATCGATGAAACAAACCAAGAAGCAGACCAAGCAGGGCATCAAGCGGCGGAGCTTTCTGAAGAAGGCCGCGGCCGGCACCGCCGGCGTCGCTGCCGCGACCGTCGCGGCGCCCGCAATCTCGCAGGGCCGCCAGGAGATCGTGATGGTGAGCACGTGGGGGCGGGATCTGCCGTCTCTCGGCACCAACGCGCAGCGCTTCGCCCAGCGGCTCACCGAGATGTCCGACGGCCGCCTGAACGTGCAGTACTTCGCCTCCGGCGAGCGGGTCAAGGCGTTCGACTCGTTCGACGAGGTCGCCTCGGGGAACGCGCAGATCTATCACGCGGCCGAGTACTACTGGAAAGGCAAGCATCCCGGCTTCTCGTACTTCGCCTCGGTGCCGTTCGGCATGATCGCCCCCGAGTGCGACGCCTGGATTCGCTGGATGGGCGGCCAGGAGCTGTGGGACGAGCTGGGGGCCGAGTTCGGAGTCAAGGGCTTCGTCGGGGGAACCTCCGGGGTCCAGATGGGCGGCTGGTTCAGGAAGGAGATGAACTCCCCCGACGACTTCAAGGGACTCAAGTTCCGTATTCCCGGCCTGGGCGGCGACGTGCTCGCGAAGCTCGGCGCCTCCCCGGTGTCGCTCCCGGGTGGGCAGATCTACGAGAACCTGGTCTCCG
>JAKZYK010000280.1:0-4245 GCA_047514485.1 Gammaproteobacteria bacterium | reverse complement strand
GCGCGCCACGCATCGGGGCCGGTGATCGGCCCGTCCGGCATCGGGGGGAGCGGAGAGGTGAATGATTGAGGGGTCGCCGCCATCGTCTCGTTCTCCTCCTGGAGCTTCGTTCCCGGATGCGGCACTGTAAAACGGCGAGGGTGACGGCGCCAGCCGCCGCGCCATTGCAACCAGGGTCATGTATGTTCGCCTCGCGTTCGCCACAATCGTGTCATTCGAAGATGACCCCCTACCGCATGGACGACTACGAACGCGCGGTCGCCGGGCACCGGCTCGAGGCCCCCGCCGCGTTCAACTTCGGCGCCGACGTCGTGGACGCCTGGGCGCGCGATCCGTCGAAGCTCGCCCTCATCTGGTGTGACGCCGAGGGCAACGAGCGCAGGTTCACGTTCGACGACGTGGCACGCGCGAGCAACCGGGTTGCGAACCGGCTCGCGGCGCACGGCGTCGCGAAGGGCGATCGGGTCGTCGTGATGCTGCCCCGGATCCCCGAATGGCAGATCGCGCTCACCGCCTGCCTCAAGCTCGGCGCGATCCCGATCCCGTGCATCACCATGCTTACCGAGCGCGACGTCGACTATCGCGTCCGGCACTCGGGTGCGGTCGCCGCGATCACGTTGAGCGGGGAGACCGCGAAGTTCGGCAGCGCCGCCACGTTCAAGGCTCGGATCGCGCTTGGCCCGCCCTGCGCCGGGTGGGAGACGTGGCAGAGCACCGATGCCGAGAGCGATGCGTTCGCCGCGGCGGCGGTCGCGGCCGAGGATCCCGCGATCATGTACTACACGTCGGGCTCGACCGGCGCGCCGAAAGGGGTGCTGCACGCCGCGCGCGGACTGCATGCGTGGCGGGTGTCGGCGTGGTACTGGCTGACCCTCAACAGCGAGGACACCATGTGGTGCACCGCCGACACCGGTTGGTCGAAGGCGGGGACGAGCATCTACTTCGGCCCGTGGAGCCAGGGCTCTACGGTGCTCTTCCACGACGGTCCGTTCGATGCGCGCCGCCGTTTCGAGCTCATGGAGCGCTATGGCGTCACGGTGTTCTGCGCCGCCGCGACCGAGCTTCGCCGGCTCGTTCTCGAGGACGTGTCGGAGCTGGACCTCTCGGCGCTGAGGCTCGCGGTGTCCGCGGGCGAATCCGTCAACCCGGAGATCATCGACGCATGGAGGCGCAGGACCGGGGTCGATCTGCTCGACGGCTACGGGCAGACCGAGACGTTGATGACGGTGCTGAACTACCCCGGCATGCCCGTGAAGCCGGGCTCGATGGGACGCCCGCTGCCGGGCGTCGAGGCGGCAGTGCTCGACGAGCACGATCGCCTCCGCACCCGCGATGCCCGCGGCCGGCTCGTCATCGGGGCGCCGAACCCGCAGCTCATGCTCGGCTACTGGAACGATCCGGAGCGCACCGAGGCGCAGTACGTCGAGCTCGGGGGCGAGCGGTGGTTCGTCACCGGCGACACCGTGGACATCGACGCGGACGGCTACCTCTTCTACTTCGGCCGCGACGACGACGTCATCGGCTCATCCGGCTACCGCATCGGACCGCAGGAAGTGGAGAACGCGCTCATCGAGCACCCCGCGGTGCAGGAGTCGGCAGTCGTCGGGCTGCCGGACCCCGACCGGGGCCAATTGGTGGCCGCGTTCGTCATTCCGGCGCAGGGGTTCGAGCCGGGCGACGCGCTCGCCGCCGAGCTTCAGGAGCACGTCAAGCGCATCACCGCCCCGTACAAGTACCCGCGGCGCATCGAGTTCGTCGACTCGCTGCCGAAAACCGTCAGCGGGAAGATTCAGCGAAGCGTCCTGCGGCGGACGCACTTCATTTCTTGATGGCACCGCGCGTCAGTCCTCATGACCGCCGACACCGCAATTCCAGTCCTCAAAGCCACGCCTCGATGACTCAATACCCCGGCGAGCCCTTGCAGGCGACGAGCCGCGCGAGGGCCATACGGCTCCCGTCGGGGTCGGCGACGATTCCTTCCTCGTAGGAGAGCACCCGGAGCGCGCGGAACCGTTCGAGCAGCTCGTTCGGCCGCGCGCGGAACCGGCAGCTCTTCGGCCCGTCGACTTCCACGGGCGTGATGTAGTGATGGTCGTAGACGACGTGTCCGCCGGGGCGAAGGGCGTCGATGAGGCGGGGGATCAGCGGCCGATCCAGGAACCGCGCGACGACGATCACGTCATAGGCGCCGCGCGCGATGTCGGGCTGCTCGAGGTCGGCCTCGATCCAGTTGACCTCGACTCCCGCGGCACCGGCGCGCTCGCGGGCCTTGGCGAGCGCGACTCCCGAGATGTCCATCGCATCGACCGCGTAACTGTTCGCGGCGAGATGGATCGCGTTGCGGCCCAACCCGCATGCGACGTCCAGGGCCTGGCCGCGCGGTAGGCGATCGGTCCACGCGGCGAGCAGCGGGCTCGGGTGCATGCGAGCGGCGTACTTGCCCGATTCGTACCTTGCGTTCCAGTGTTCGCGGTCTACGTCACTCATCGCAGCTTGCCCACCTGTGCTCGTGATCTGCCGTTCAAGGCATATCGTAACGAGCCGAGCCCGCGCCCGCACCGGCAGGCCGGCGCGGCGCCGGCGCTCCAGGGGGCGCCGTCCCGGAGAGTCGGATCGGCGCGGGCGCGCGGTCCAAGGGGAAGCTCCTCCGGTCCTACATACGTCGAGCCCGCGTTCGCATCGGGCGCGGGCTGCGCGGCGTGTCCACGTTCCGGTGTTTTCGGGCACACTCGCAACTCGCATCGACAGGCGCATGCGGATCGACGGGCATGCGATTCGACTGGAGGGACAGCCGGTATGAGCAAGATCGTCGTCAGCTCGTGGAATGATTTCGATCCGATCGAACACGTCATCGTCGGCCGGGCCGACTTCACCTGCATTCCACCGTCCGAGCCTGCCACGGAGGCGAAGATCCCCGAGGACAGCGACATGCGCGGGATGTGGGGACCGCGCCCGCTCGAGACGGTGGAGAAGGCGAATGCCGAACTCGATCACCTCGTGACGCTGCTGGAAGGGCGCGGTGTCCGTGTCGATCGCCCGACCCCGATCCAGTGGAACCAGGCGGTGGTCACACCGGATTTCATGACCGGATCCTCGTTCGGCTGCATGCCCCCGCGCGACGTGCTGCTCACCGTCGGCAAGGAGATCCTCTCCGCTCCGATGTCGTTTCGCTGCCGCTACTGGGAGTACCTCGCCTACCACCCGCTCATGCAGCGCTACTTCGACGAGGATCCGGAGTTCCGCTGGGAGCAGGCGCCGCGCCCGCGGCTCACCGGCGCGTCCTACCAATCGGGCTACTTCGACGAGATCACCATCGAGGAGCGTCTCGAGCGCACCGCCGCGCTCGACTTCGTCACCACCGAGCACGAGCCGCTGTTCGACGCGGCCGACATCCTGCGCATCGGCAAGGACCTCTTCTGCCAGCACGGGCTGACGACGAACCGCCGCGGGATGGAGTGGCTGCAACGCCACTTCCCCGATCATCGCGTGCACACGGTGAACTTTCCCGGCGACCCGTATCCGATCCACATCGACGCGACGTTCGTGCCGCTGCGGCCCGGGCTCATCATCAACAATCCGAAACGCCGGCTGCCCGACGCCCAGCGCGCGATCTTCGAGGCCAACGACTGGGAGATCGTGGATGCCGCCCCGCCTGCCCACAACCGGCCGCCGCCGTTGTGCTACTCGAGCGTGTGGTTGTCGATGAACGTGCTCGTGCTCGACCCCAAGACGGTCATCGTCGAGGCCAGTGAGGTCTATCAGCAGGAGCAGCTCGACGCGCTCGGCTTCGAGGTGATCCCGGTCCCGTTCCGCGGCGCCTATCCCTTCGGCGGTGGGCTGCACTGCGCAACCGGCGACGTCTTACGCCGCGGCGGCTGCGAGGACTACTTTCCGAAGCAGGTCCCGGGGACGCGGATCCGGCCGATCTGATCGGCCTTCGCCCGGCTTCCCGGCGATGAACCTGCTGGCCGAACCGAGAGGCGCACGCGCAGTCACCGGGACAGGCCTGTTCAGATGCCCCGATGGGGGGGCATGGTGAGAGCATGAAATGTTGAGAGCATGGAATTGACGACCGGTCGCGGGCTTGAAACCAGGACCTGCAGATATCCGCCGGATGTGATCGTGCGGGAAGATGTCCCTCAACTTCACGAAGGCGGCGGTGCATGAGAATCAAGAGCATCGAGACCTACAGCAACCGCTACGTCTGCATGGTGCGGGTGCGCTCGGACAGCGGTGAGGAAGGCT
>JAKZYK010000279.1:0-3506 GCA_047514485.1 Gammaproteobacteria bacterium | reverse complement strand
TCTGGAACGCCCCCTGCTCATCGAGGGTGAGGCCGGCGTCGGCAAGACCGAGGTCGCCAAGGCCCTCGCCGTCGTTCTCGACACCCGGCTCATCCGCTTGCAGTGCTACGAAGGGCTGGATGTGACCACCGCCATCTACGAGTGGAACTACCAGCGCCAGTTGCTGGCCATCAAGGCGAGCGAGCGCGAGAGCATGAGCGCCGTCGAGGCCGAGGCGCACGTCTTCTCCGAGCGCTACCTGCTGCGGCGCCCCCTGCTCGAGGCGATCAGCGAGCCGCGCTCGTGTGTGCTCCTGATCGACGAGATCGACCGCGCCGACGAGGAGTTCGAGGCATATCTCCTCGAGATCCTCTCGGACTTCCAGATCACCGTGCCCGAGATCGGGACCCTCACCGCCACATCGGTGCCGCACGTCATCCTGACCTCCAACGGCACGCGCGAGCTTTCCGACGCCCTGCGCCGTCGCTGCCTGTACTGCTACGTCGAGTTTCCATCGCTCGAGCGCGAGCTCGCGATCCTGCAAAGACGCCTGCCCGGGATCGAGCCGGTCCTCGCCTCGCAGATCGCGCGCTTCGTGCGCGGTCTGCGCGGGGAGGATCTGGAGAAACGCCCAGGCGTGGCCGAGACCCTCGACTGGGCCGCCGCGCTCATGGGCCTCGGCATCGAGGTGCTCTTGCCGGATTCGAAGCGCCTGCACACGACCCTCATCTGTCTGCTCAAGACCGAGGCGGATCTCAAGTCCGTGACTCGCGAGGTGCTCAGCCGCTTGGTCGGACGCGCGGCGTGAACGCGGAAGGCGCCCTTGAGGTGGATCTCAAGTCCGTGACTCGCGGGGATCTCCGCCGCCCGGCCCGCCGTGCGGCGTGAGCACGGCCTGCGCCCCTGAGACGGCTCTCAAATCCGTGACGCGCGGAGGTCTCGGCCGCTTGGCCGGACGCGCGGGGTGAGCGTGGCCGGCACCCTGCATACCGAAGCACCGCTGACGGCGCGGGTCGCCGGGTTCGTCGCCCACCTGCGCGATAACGGGATCGAGGTCGGTCCGGCCGAAACCGAGTCAGCTCTTCGCGTACTTTCGCGCGGCGCGGCCCCGACCCTCGCCGAGGCCCGCCGGCGGCTGAAGATCCTGCTCACCGGGCGCCGCGGCGAGTGGGAGCGCTTCGACGACCTGTTCGAGGCCTACTGGCTCGCCCGAGGACGAGTGCACACACGCCCGGCTCCCGCGAGGCGCGCCGGAGCGCCCTCGCGGGCTACTTCGAATCTGTGGGGCGAGCGCGCGGGCGAGACCGCCACGGACCGATCGTCGCGCTCGGGAGCCGCGGGCGCCGACACCAGCGCCGCGGAGGGAGAGACGGACGAGAGTACGCGGGCGTCGCGCGCGGCGTCCGCGCGGCACGGACTCGGGCGCACGGACCTGCGTCACGTGGCCGATCCGGAGGAGATGAGGCGCGCCGCGGAGATCGCCTACCGCCTGGCGCGCGCACTACGCTACAGGTTGTCGCGGCGCTACCGCGTCGCCCCGCGCGGCGCGCGGATCGACCTGCGGCGCACCATCCGGCGCAGCCTCGCCCACGGCGGCGAGCCGCTGACCCTGGTGCGCCGCCGGCGCCCGGAGCGGCCCGTACGCATCGTGCTGCTGCTCGATGTCTCGGGCTCGATGCAGCCCTACGCACGCTGTCTGTTGCAGTTCGTGCGCGGACTCGTGGCGTCGTGGGACCGGGCCGACGCCTACCTGTTCCACACCCGGCTCGTACGCATCGCCGACGTACTGCGCGAGAAGGATGCGCTGCTCGCGATGAGCCGCCTGTCGCTGATGGCCGAGGGGTTCGGCGGCGGCACCCGGATGGGCCAGTGCCTGAGCACGTTCAACGATCACTACGCCAAGCGCGCCCTCGACTCGCGCAGCGTGCTCGTGATGATCAGCGACGGCTACGACACCGGCGAGCCGCGGGAATGCGTCGAGCAGATGATTCGGCTCCGGCGGCGGGTACGGCGCGTGGTGTGGCTGAACCCGATGCTCGGGTGGGCGCACTACGAGCCGTTGACACGTACGATGCACGCGCTGCTCCCGTACATCGATCACTTTGCCCCGGCACACAGCCTCGACGCACTGGCCGCGATCGAGTCCGAGCTGGGGGCATTGTGAACGCGCCCCGTTCTTCCTGGCCTCCATTCGCGGCCTCGAAGAGACGGCGGGTGGCGAGGACGTGGACATTGCAAAGCAGGTGACGCAGCATCCCCGCGGACGTACCGAGCGCCGGTGAAATCACCGGGGAGGAAACGAGTTGAAACTAGAGGGACAGCACACGATCGCTCGCTCGCGCGACGCGGTCTACGCGGCACTGAACGACCCTGACATCCTCGAGCAGTGCATCCCGGGCTGCAAGGAGCTCACCAGGCAGTCCGATACCGCCTTCGATGCGGTCATCAGCCTGAAGTTCGGGCCGGTGAAGGTCACCTTGAAAAGCGTAGTCACCCTCACCAACCTCGAGCCGCCCGAGAGCTACACGTTGCTCGGCGAGGGCAAGGGCGGCGCGGCCGGGTTCGCCAAGGGCAGCGCGGACGTGCGCCTGTTCGAGGACGGCGACGGCACTGTGCTCGAGTATGCGGTCGAGGCGAACGTGGGCGGCAAGCTCGCCCAGATCGGGAGCCGCCTCATCGAGGCGAGCTCGCGCAAGTTCGCCGCGAGCTTCTTCGAGAAATTCACCGAGATCGTCGAGGCGCCCAGCGGGTGACTCGGCCCAAGCTGTCCATCGAATCGACAAGGAGGAGCGCCAGTCAATGAACCTGCCTGAACCGTCATCCGTCCATCGCGTCGGCGTCATCGGTGCCGGCACCATCGGGGCATCGTGGGCCGCGTACTTTCTCGCGCGCGGGATGGAAGTGCAGGCGTGGGATCCGGCGCCCGATGCGGAGGCGGCGCTGCGTGCGTTCGTCGCCGATGCGTGGCCCACCCTCGATGGGCTCGATGTGGTCGCGGACGGCGCAAGCCCTGATCGGCTCACCTTTCATGCCAGCCCCGCCGCGGCCGTCGACGGCGTCGAGTTTGTGCAGGAGAGCGCTCCGGAAAAGCTCGACGTGAAGCGGACGCTGTACGCGGAGATCGACACGGTGCTGCCGGGCGATGTGGTCATGGCGAGTTCGACGTCGGGTCTGATCATGTCCAAGCTTCAGTCAGGGTTCACGAATGCGGCGCGTTTCGTGGTGGGGCATCCGTTCAACCCGCCGCACCTCATTCCTCTCGTCGAGGTGGTGGGCGGAGAGGACACCGCCGCGAGCGTCGTCGATTGGACCATCGACTTTTACGACGCGCACGGAAAGAAGGCGATCCGGCTGAACCACGAGGCGCCCGGCCACCTCGTGAACCGTTTGCAGGTCGCGCTGTGGCGCGAGGCGATGGACGCGGTGCTCACCGGACTCGCGAGCGTCGAGGACGTCGATGCCGCCATCAAGTACGGTCCAGGTCTGCGCCTCAGCGTGATGGGTCCGTTCGAGCTGTGCCACCTCGC
>JAKZYK010000278.1:0-11347 GCA_047514485.1 Gammaproteobacteria bacterium | reverse complement strand
CAGTCCGTAGGTCGGATTAGCGCAGCGTAATCCGACGTTTCCGGCCCAGGAAGTGCGCGTCGCATGTGATGTCGGATTACGCTGCGCTAATCCGACCTACAATCCGGCCAGCGTGAAATGTCCCTGGTTCGAGGTAGCGGTTCAGTCTTGTTTTCTCCCTGCAGATCGGGTGAGCCGGAGGCATCACCCGACTTCGTACCGCGGCCCTGTGTCGGAGTACGCTACGCTCATTCCCGACCTGCCGGGGGTGGCTCCTCTCGAGATATTCACCGCCTTCAAACGAGGCGCTTGGGCGCGGCTCGTGCCACTTTGCTGCGCAGGTACACGGGCGCCGCGTCCTCGGGCGCGACGACAAGGCCGGCCTCGAACGCCGCCTTCGCGGGTGCGAGCATGTCGATTGCCTCCGGCAGCCGTGCCGCGTCCACCAGTTCCGGACGGCCTCCGAGATGACCTGCAAGACACTCATCGAGAGCGGCTCGATAAGCGGACCAGCCCGAGCCGGCCCCCGCCCATGCGCCCCCGGCCGGGACATGGACCGCATGCGGCGGAACCACGGATTCGTCGAACACCGGCGCCATCGTGACGCCGTCCCATACGAAGCCTCCCCAGTACACCTCGCCCATCCGTGCATCGAGCGCGACGAGCACCCGGCACACACCGTGCGAACGGTGCATGCCGGCCGCGACGACTTGCAGCGTCGAGACCGCGATCAGCGGGCGGTCCGCCCCGAACCCAAGCCCCTGCGCGACTGCGCACGCGATCCTGAGTCCCGTGAACGAGCCCGGGCCGCGGCCGAACGCGATCGCGTCGAGGGAACCGAGCTCGGCCCCGGCTTCCCCGAGGACGGAATCGATCATCGGAAGCAGCAGCTCGGTATGCCGGCGCGGCTCGACCGTGTGGCGCGTGGCAATCGCCCCCGAGTACTCGAGGGCGCAGGAGCACGCATCGGTGGCGGTCTCGATCGCGAGGATGTTCATGCGCCCCGGTAGTACCTGTTCAGAACCGTGCCGCTTCGAACCGGGGCGAAGCCTCGGGGGCGTCCCGGCTCGCGAAGAACGCCGTCACGTCGTCGATGTTCGTGGTGATCGGCATCGGGGGGAGGCTCTCCAGAAACACCCGGCCGTATCGGCGGCTCGAAAGCCGCGGATCGCACACGACCACCACGCCGCTGTCGCTCGTGTCCCGGATGAGCCGTCCGACGCCCTGCTTGAGGCCAATCACCGCGGCAGGAAGTTGAATCCTCGCGAACGGATCCCCTCCGTCGCGCCGGACCGCATCGGCGCGGGCCACGAGCAGGGGATCGTCAGGGGGCGCGAAGGGCAGCTTGTCGATGAGCACCAGCGAGAGCGCGTCTCCCCGGATATCCACCCCTTCCCAGAAGCTCTGGGTCCCGAGCAGGACCGAGTCCGGGGTCTCGACGAACCGATCGAGCAGCTCGCCGCGCGGGCGCTCTCCCTGCGTGAGCAGTGGCCAGGGCACCCGGCCGTCGAGCGCCTTGCGCACCGCGAGCAGGGCGCGATGGCTCGTGAACAGCAGGAACGCGCGCCCGCGGCTCGCGGCGAGCACGGACACGGCCACGTTCGCGACGGCTTCGTCGAACCCCGGACGAAACGGCTCCGGTATGCCGGGCGGGAGATAGCAGCGGGTCTGCGCCCGATAGTCGAACGACCCGTCGAAGATGTGAAGCGATGCATCGGTCATGCCCACCCGGGCCGCGAAGTGATCGAGGCTCCCCGCGACGGAGAGGGTCGCGGAGGTCAGGATCCAGGCCCGGTTCGCCTCGGCAACGCGCTCGGCGAAGATCGGCGCGGTGTCGAGTGGCGCGAGATGCGCCGCGAACCCCCGGGTGCGTGCCTCCGCCCAGCGCGCGTAGCCGGGCTCGGGCGGCTCATTGCCGATTCGGTTCAGCCGATGAACGAGTTCGCGCGCCCGCACCGCCACCGCCTCGATCGACGGCCCCCGGACCGACACCACATCGAGCGCTTCGGCCAGCGCGCCGAGTCGGGTCGAGATCGCCTCGACCTTCGCCCGCGCGCTACGCGGCATCGCACCCCATTCGACACGCTGCGCGGTGCGGGCGAACGCTTCGGCCGCCTCCCGAGCCGCAGTCTCGAGATCGGCCGCCAGCGGGCCGAGGTCCGGCGTATCCGGCGCATCCGCCTTCATCGCCGCACCGGCGTCGCGCGCGAGCTCGGAGAGCTGTCCGCTCGTGACCTCCACGCCGAAGAACCGGGTCGCGACGTCGGGGATCTGGTGCGCTTCATCGATAATCAGGGTATCGGCGAGCGGGAGCAGCTCGGCGAACCCGTGCTCCTTGAGCGCCATGTCGGCGAACAGAAGATGATGATTGACCACCACGACGTCCGCCTCGACCGCACGGCGGCGCGCCTCGACGACATGGCATCCGTCGAACATCAAGCACTTCGACCCGAGGCAGTTGTCCGCCGTCGAGGTGACGGTTCGCCGGACCGGGTCGTTCTCGGCGAGATCGCTCACCTCGGCGAGGTCCCCGCTCACGGTCCGGGCCGCCCACCCCGAAAGACGCACTATCCGCGAAGCCAGGCCCGGCGAGGCGGGCTGCCCCGAGGTCAGCGCCTGCTCGTAGCGCCAACGACACAGGTAGTTCGAGCGACCCTTGAGCAGCGCGATCCTCGGGGTGCGTTCGAGGGCGCGGCACACGAGCGGCAAATCGCGTTGAAACAGCTTTTCCTGGAGGTGACGGGTGCCTGTCGAGATCACGATCCTGCCGCCGCTCGCGACCGCGGGAACGAGGTACGCCAGCGTCTTGCCGGTCCCCGTCCCGGCTTCACAGATGAGGGCGCCCCGGCGCGACACGGCACGCTCGACCGCGGCGGCCATGGCGCGCTGCCCGGCACGAGGCGCGTAGCCGGACAGCAGCCCGGACAATGGACCGGCTGCGGCAAAGACACGATCGCATGCAGCCGCGGCGCTCACCTTCCCCGCCCCGGCACCACCGGCGGCCGGCCCGCCATCGGAAAACGGATCAAGCGAAGTCCCGGGCGAGGCCACCCTCGCGCGCCTCCATCAACATGATCACGAATGCCCCCGTGCCACCGCCCCGGCGCACGAGTGTAAGCGCCGTGAGGGGCCGGGCGAAACGACCCGCCGGGCTGACGCCAGGGCCATTTCACGCTACGGTGTGAGGACGGACATCGATGCTCCGGCAGTCCGTAGGTCGGATTAGCGTAGCGTAATCCGACGTTTCTGGCCCAGGAAGTGCGCGTCGCATGTGATGTCGGATTACGCTGCGCCAATCCGACCTACAATCCGGCCAGCGTGAAATGTCCCTGGGGCTGACGCGGCCGGGTGCGTTGATGTTGGTATGACTGCGTGATACCGTTGCAGCATGACGGTCAAATCCGCCGTTTCCTTTGTCGACGAGCACCATGCCTTCGCCAAGGCAGCGGTGGAGCGGGGCGAGTTCGCGTCGGTGAGCGCCGTGGTCGCCGCGGGCATTCAAAGACTCCGGAATGAAGAGGCCGAGCGCAGAGCCATGCTGAACGCCATGGCCGAAGAAATCCGTCGCCGCGCGGAGACGCCGGACGAAGAATTCGTGGAGCACGTTCCGGGAGATTTCAGCAAAATTCTCGATCGGATGTCGGCTGACCGCGGGAGCGATGACACGGTTTGATGCCACGGTTCAGAGTGATCCGGCATCCGTTCGTAGACCGAGACATCGCCCGGATCGCCAGCTTCCTGCTCAATTATACGACGCCTCGGTCCGTCGCTGAGAAAATGGCCGCTCTCGACACGGATGTGCATGCTCTCGGAGAGAACCCTTACCGTGGAACCAGACGAGACGAGATCTCGCCCGGTCTGCACGCAGTCCCGAGCGCGGGCAAAGGTGTGATCGCGTTTGAAATCAAGGACGACACCCGCACGGTCCGGATCCTGTCCATCACCTGGGACGGTTCCGACTGGCTGGGGAGAATTGCGAAACGCACGCGGTAGCGCAACACGGAGAATCTATTGAGCGATGGCAGCTCCCGACACCCAACCCTACGAGATCGAACGCCGCGAGATGGTGGCCGAAACCGACGCTCTTCGCGTGAGCATCCTCACCCTGGCGGCCGGACAGGAGGTGCCCTGGCACTACCACAGCCAGGTGACCGACACCTTCTATTGCCTGGAAGGCACGTTGTCGGTGGAAACACGCACCTCGAGAACACACCACCTGCTGAGTGTCGGCGAAAGCTGTGCCGTGCCGCCGATGACGGCGCATCGGGTCACCGGCCAGGATGGCGGCCGGGCCCGCTTTCTGATCGTGCAGGGAGTCGGCACCTACGACTATTGCCCGATCGGTTAGTACTTGACCCCGCAACGCGATCAGCACGACGCAGGGCACCACCGACGTAGTTGCCGCACTGGCCGATTCATGGCCACCGGCCGACAGAAAGGCAACGCCGAAGGGGCTGAATCGGCGACCAATGTCAAAGTGCCGCGACCATTGCCGGTGGCTGGACGGGGACGGATTTCGGGCGTTTTTCAATCTCAGGTTTCGAGGTTCGTTTCCGGTCCGAGTCGATTGAGATAGATTCCCGCTTTCGCGGGAATCCATTGGCCTGTTCCCAGGCGGTTTGAACTCCGAAGCTTGAGTTTCGATGTCTCGGTAGTCGGCTCATCGAGCCGGGGGGTAACGAGTGTTCGATCTTCCGCCTGTCTCCAGTGCGCTGGACGACGCGATCCGGCAAGCCATCGATTCGAAGACCAAGCCGCTCGGCGCGCTCGGGGTCGTCGAAACCCTCGCCGCGCAGATCGCCCGCATCCAGGGCACGCTTGCGCCGAACCTGCATCGCTGCCGCCTCACCCTCTTCGCCGGCGATCACGGCATCGCGCACGAGGGCGTCTCTGCCTATCCGCAGGCGGTGACGCGGCAGATGGTTGCGAATTTTCTCGCTGGCGGCGCCGCCGCGAATGTGTTCGCGCGAGCGAACGGGGTGGACCTGCAGGTCGTCGATGCAGGAGTTGCAGGCGACCCCATCGATGCGCCCGGACTCGTATCGCGGCGGATCGCCGCGGGTACCCGAAACTTCGCGGTCGAGCCCGCAATGACGGTGGAGCAATGCGATACGGCGCTGGGCGCTGGTGACGAGCTCGGCGCGAACGTCGCGGCGGACACCGCCGCCTTCGGTGAGATGGGGATCGCGAATACATCGTCGGCGACCCTGATCGCGCACAAGCTCACCGGCGCCGGGCTCGATGCGCTGATCGGCCGGGGCACCGGGCTCGACGACGACGGGCTCGCGCGCAAGCGCTCGATCCTCGCGCGCGCCGCGATGCGCACCGCTGAGCGGCTCGACGCCCGCGGCGCGCTGCGGGAGTACGGCGGCTTCGAGATCGTGATGATGGCGGGCGCGATGATCGGCGCGGCCCGAGCCGGGGCGGTGGTGCTCGTGGACGGGTTCATCGCGAGTGTGGCGGCGCTCGCGGCGACGGAGATCACGCCGGCGCTGCGGGATTACCTGGTCTTCGCGCATCGATCCGCCGAGCAAGGCCACCGCACGGTGCTGGATGCCTTCGGCGCGCGGCCGCTGCTCGACTTCGACATGCGTCTCGGCGAAGGCACCGGGGCCTTGCTCGCGTGGCCGGCGCTCAAGTGCGCGGCGGCGATGATGTCGGAGATGGCGAGCTTCGAGAGCGCGGGGGTAAGCGGGCCGGACCCATGATCCGCGCGCGTGAGAAGCTCGCGCCGTCCATCCCGCCACATGCCTCCCGGCGGCATCCATGACCCGCGTACGCGAAGAACTCGCGGTGTTTCTGCTCGCAGTGCAGTTTCTCACGCGATGGCCGATTCGATCGCAGGACCTCTTCACCGAGGCGCGGCTCACCGCCACGACCCGCTACTACCCGCTCGTCGGCGCGATGATCGGCGCATTCTCGGGGGGCGTGTTCTGGGTCGCGCACCTCGTCTTTCCGGTGAGCCTGGCAATCGTGCTCGCTACCGCCGCATCGCTGCTCGCCACCGGCGCCTTCCACGAGGACGGGTTCGCGGACGCCTGCGACGGACTCGGCGGCGGCACGACCCGCGAGCGGGCGCTCGCAATCATGCGCGACAGCCGGCTCGGCACTTATGGCGTAGCCGGGCTCGGCCTCATGCTCGCGGCAAAGGTGCTTGCGCTCACCGCGGCCCCGCCCGAGGTCATCCCCTGGCTGCTGGTCGCGGCCCACGCCGCGAGCCGCTCGTCAGCGGTGCTCGCGCTCGCCATGAGCAGCTACGTGCGCGACGCCGGCATTGCGGCGCCGGTCGCGGATTCCATGA
The DNA here is from genome assembly GCA_047514485.1 of Gammaproteobacteria bacterium. Lineage (GTDB taxonomy): Bacteria > Pseudomonadota > Gammaproteobacteria > HK1 > HK1 > HK1. Next base: position 5,067 of record JAKZYK010000278.1, on the reverse strand, counting down.
GGCCGGAGGACCTCGCGCTTGTGCTGGCCACCGGGGCCGCGGCCGTGTGCGCGATGTTCGCCACGACGACACCGGTAGTCATCGTCGCCGGGCTCGCAGGGCTCGCGGCAGGACATCTGGCCATGCGCGGGCTGTACGAACGCAAGCTCGGCGGCTATACCGGAGATTGCCTCGGGGCGGTGCAACAGACGAGCGAGCTGGGAATGTACCTCGGCGTTGCCGCGGCGATTCGGACGCTGACATAGTCCGCACTCCACCAGGTCGCTCGATTCGAGGACGGCGAGGTGTCTCCGCTCGCACCCTGGACCGGCAACGCCGCGCCACTTCTTGCAACGCTGGGGAGCGGTCCGACGGCATGCACCTGACTCTGGTTCGCCATACTCGACCGGCGGTCTCCGAAGGCGTCTGTTACGGCATGACGGACCTGAATCTCGCCCCGACGTTCGACGACGAGGCCATGCGGGTTCTCGCGGCGCTGCCCTGCGCGGCGCGGCTGGTCACCAGCCCGCTGCGTCGCTGCCGGCGCCTCGCCGAGCGGATCGGCACCGCGCGAGGCCTGACGCCGTTCATCGACGAGAGGATTCGGGAGTTCGATTTCGGCAAGTGGGAGGGTGTGCGGTGGGACGCCATCCCCCGTGCGGAGCTGGACGCCTGGGCGGCGGACTTCATGCACGCCCGTCCCCACGGGGGCGAAAGCGTGCACATGCTGCGCGAGCGCGTCGGGGCCGCGCTCGCCGACTACCGGCGAAGCGGCGACTCGCACGTCGTCATCACCCATGCCGGGGTCATCAAGGCCGCGCTGGCGCGCGACGGACACCCTGATGGATGGAAGGCCACCATCGATTTCGGGGAGTCGGTCCGCCTGGCGCCGGAATGAGCCCGATGGCGGAGATTGCGTGCACGACGCGTCAGCAGGCCGGGCGCTCGTCGGCCGGCATTCACCGCCGATTGCCGTGGCCGCCGCGTGGGCCGAGGCGCCCCTGTCCGGCGACCGGTCACGAGCACGGAGTCAGCGCGGGTCTCGTGGCCCGGCCGGCGGCGGGGCACCCTTGATGGTCATTGGAATTCCGGCCGCGACGAAGTAGACGCGCCCGGCCACCGCGGCGACGGCCTGGTTGAGCCGGCCGGCATGGTCGCGGAAGGCCCGCGCCATCGCATTGTCCGGCACGATGCCGAGTCCCACCTCGTTCGCGACAAGCACCACCGGTCCAGGCACGGCGGCGAGCGATTCGAGCAGGGCTTCACAGGCGGCGTCGACATCGTGCCCGCGGTGCACGAGATTGCCGAGCCAGACGGTGAGACAGTCGACCAGCAGACATGCCCGCGGCGTGCTCTCCCGCCGAATCGCCTGCGCGAGCTCGATCGGCGCTTCCACGGTCCGCCAGCCCGTTCCGCGGCGGGCGCGGTGGGTCTCGATCCTGGCAGCCATCTCGTCGTCCACCCGCTCGGCGGTGGCGACATACACGCACTGCTTCCGACCGTCGTGCGCCAGCGCCTCGGCAAACGTGCTCTTGCCCGACCGCGCGCCGCCGAGCACCAGGGCCACCTCGGCGCGCGGCTCGATTGCGCCCGCCGATTTCCCCGCCCCGTACACGGCATCGTTCGTCATGGTCGGTGGAAGTCGAAGACTCTCGCTGCCTCTCGTTCGCCGCGCCGAACCACATCCGGAACGCGAGCCCCCATTTTCTCACCGATTCTCTGTGCAGGCATGTCCAGCCCTACTCTGAAGTGCATGTAACCTGCCGGACCGACGAATAATAATGCAATGTGTTCCGGACTTGCGGTTTCACAGGAAGTGGCGCACGACGGTTCCCGAGGGACAGGTTCCCGGTGGTCGCCGTCTCCTGAAGTCGCTAACCCATGGCCAGGACCGCCGCTTCGCTCGTCTCGTGGTATTCGATCACCGACAGGAAGCCGCTCATGTCCATGACCAGCCGGCATACGGGCCTAAGGGCGGCGATCGCGAGCTTGCCCTGGTTCATCCGGCAAGCCTTGGCGCCCAGGAGCAGGGCGCGCAGGCCGGTGCTGCTGATGTAGGTCATCGAGCCGCAGTCAAGCACCAGGCGGCTGGTTCCGCCCGTGACCAGTGCGGATACCCTCGCCTCCAGCATCGACGCGCCCGCTGCGTCGAGACGGCCCGCCAGCGACAGCAACACCGCCTCCCCCTCGCGCCGCTCCTCGATGGTCATCGCGGCCCTGCCTGGCGGGCCCGACCCGGGACCGCTCCCGGCGGCGCCGTCCGGCGCGTTGTGCCCGGCGGCGTTCACGTCGTGATGGTCCAGGTACGGCAACAGCCCGCTGACCTCCAAGATGGTCCGGCACACTCCGTGCAGGGCGCGGACGGTGAAGCTTCCGCCCGCGCGCCGGCAACTCCTCGCGCAGATGAGCAGGGCGCGTACCCCGGCACTGTTGAGGTAGGTCATCCGCGCGCAGTCCAGGACCACGCGGGTGTCGCCGCGTGCAACCATGGCGGTGATCCTGGCTTCCAGCGTCTGCGCGCCGGGGCCGTCCAGCCGGCCGACGACGACGAGGGCGTGCGATCCATCGGCCCGTTGTTCGATCTCCACAGTCATGCTCCCTCCCCTTTCCGCTTCGGCGCCGCGCAAGTCGCATCCGGGTCCGGTCGACGCCTCGTGGACTCCCGCACACGCGTCGCACCGCGGGCTCGCCGGAGCATCCGCCCGCGCACGCCGCGTCTCATTCGCCCTGCAGGGCGACGATGGGGTCCACGCGGGCCGCCTGGTAGGCGGGCTGGAACCCGAAGAAGATGCCGACCGCCGAGGAGACGCCGAGACCCACGCACACCGACAGGGCCGAGACGAAGAACTCCCAGCCCGTATAGCGGCAGATCCCCCAGGTGACGGCGCTGCCCAGCACCGTGCCGGCGACGCCGCCCCCGAGCGTCAGCATCACGGACTCGATCAGGAACTGGCGCTGGATGTCGGCCCGGCTCGCGCCAAGCGCCCGCCGCACGCCGATCTCGCGCCGCCGCTCGGCCACCGAGATCAGCATGATGTTCATCACCCCGATGCCGCCCACCACGAGGCTGATGCTGCCGACGGCCCCGAGCAGCAGCGTCATCACTCCGAGCTGCGACTCCATCTGCGCGATGAGCTGGCGTGCGCTCGTCACCTCGATCTCGAGCCGGGGATTGCGCCCGCGCAGCCACTCGGTGACCTCGCGCACCGCCACCTCGTCGTCGACGCCGGGAGCGGATCGGGCGACGATCACCGAGATCTTCGCGTCCGGGAACGTGCGCTCGGCGGTGACGATGGGGACGAACACCGAGCCGTTGGCGTCCGGGTCGTACGGCAGCCCGTAGCTCGCCTGTCTGGGCCGCAGCACCCCCGCCACCGTGTAGAAGCGGTCCCGGAACTCGATGTCGGCCCCCAGCACGTCGAGCGTGCCGGTCTTGCGCACCGCGGCGGCCACCTCGGAGCCGACCACGCACCAGAAGGCCCCGGCGTCCAGGTCCGACACGAACCGCCCGGCGGCGAGCTCGAGCCGGTTGAGGTCCGCGAACACGGCCGTCACGCCCTGCACCGAGCCGCGGCCGGCGCTCCGGCCGGCATGGAGCAGGCGGCCGGAGTCCTGGATCACGGGCGCCGCGGCCGAGATCGACGCCACCGCATCGGCCAGCCCCACCGCGTCCTCCAGCGCGATGCCCGGCCCGGCGCCGACGGTGCGCACGGTGACGATGTCGGTGCCGAGCGCCTCGAACTGCCGGCGCGCCTCGGCGGTCGCGATCTCGCCGCTCGAGATCATCGCGATCACCGAGGCGATGCCGATCATGATGCCGACGAGGCCGAGCAGGGTCCGCAGCCGGGCGCGAACGAGGCTGCGCGCCGCCTCGCGGACGGTGTCGGTCAGGGCCGCGCCGGGCGGGGTCACTGCGCCGCGGCGTCCCGCGGCGCGCGTTCGTCGACGAGCAGCGCGCCGTCGCGGATCAGCGCCCGGCGCGTGCACTGCAGCGAGATCACCGGATCGTGGGTGATGATCACGATGGCAATGCCGTCCTCGCGGTTGAGCCGGATGAGCAGGCGCATCACCTCGTCGGCGGTGTCGGAGTCGAGCGCCCCCGTCGGCTCATCGGCCAGCACCATCGCCGGCTCGCCCACCAGCGCCCGCGCGATCGCCACCCGCTGCTTCTGGCCGCCGGAGAGCTGGTCGGGCCGGTGGTCCAGCCGGTCGCCCATGCCCACCTTGTCCAGGATCGCCCGCGAGCGGCGGCGCGCCTCGCGCCGGCCGAGCCGCCGGTAATGCAGCGGCAGCGCCACGTTCTCCTGCGCCGTGAGGTGCGCCAGCAGGTTGAAGGACTGGAACACGAAACCGATGTGGGCGTTGCGGAAGGCGGACAGCTCGCGGTCGTTCATCGACGCGACGTCGCGCCCGTTCAGCCGGTACGTGCCGCCGGTCGGGCGGCCGAGCAGGCCCAGGATGTTCATCAGCGTGGACTTGCCGCTGCCCGAGGGCCCCATGATCGAGAGCAGGTCGCCGGCCGCCACCTCCAGGCGCACGTCCCTCAGCACCTCGACCTCGACCGGCCCCAGACGGAAGGTCTTGCGGATGTCCGCGAGCTCCAGCATTGCGCGTGCCTCACCCCTGCGGCAGCAGGATCGTCTCGCCCGCGTCGAGGCCGGCCCGGATCTCGACGGAGTTCCGGGTCGTCGGGCCGATCGCGACCTCGCGTTCCTGCACCTCGCCCGTTGCCGGGTCGAGGACTCGAAGGCGGTGCGTCCCACCGCGGCTCGCCACCGCGTCGATCGGGACCAGCAGCGCCTTCGGGTTGCTGTAGGTGACGATGCTGAGCTGCGCGGACATGCCGGACCTGATCCGCGCCGCTTCGCCCGGCCCGAGCGGGTCGAGCGTCACCGTCACGTCGAACTTCGGGATGCCTCTCGCCTTCGGGTCCGCCTCGCCGGCCACATGGGTCACCGCGCCGTTCAGGCGCAGGCCGCGGAAGGCATTGCCGGTGACGGTCACCTGCTGGCCGACCCTGAGCGTGCCGACGTCGGCTTCGTCCACCTGGGTGACGACGGCCAGGCGCGAGAAGTCCCCGATGGTGAG
>JAKZYK010000277.1:0-2707 GCA_047514485.1 Gammaproteobacteria bacterium | reverse complement strand
CGGATGCCGGGCGGCGGGCCGCGAGAAACGGCCTGCCAAGAGTCAGCTCGAATGAAATTCTACTCCGAAGGCCGGTACACGAGGGTCAGTTGGCCATTCATCGTTTCTCGTGCCGACAGCAACTCGTGAATCCGTTGGGCTTGACCTTCGAGCCACTTTCATGGCCCAGGAGACGTACGAGCCACTGTAGTGCTTGCGCCTTTTCACCCGGAGAAAGCTCGGTCGTCAGCTCGCGTACCGTATCCGGTCTTGACATTGGAATGATCTCGCAACGAAGAGATTGAATCCGTAACGGTCCTGCCAGGATAACAGGTCACGTTACGATCGCTCCTGAGTCCGGAGCCATGCCGAGCCGTTGGCCGCCGGATCGCCATCGGCGCGGCTCAAACGGGAGCTTGGCCCGGCGGCCGAGTCACGAGTCCCCGCGATCAACGGGTCCGAGAAAACGGGTCTCCTCGGTGGCACGGATGTCATCGGCGCCGATCGCCTCGATGGTGAAGCGTACCGGGGTGCTCGCGGCCCGCAGCGCATCCCGGGGCGCGTCGAGCCGCACCGGCACGGAGGCAACCTCGCCGGGCGCCACCTCGCGGTCGCCGCGCTCGACTTCGAGGCGCAACCCCTCGATGCCGGATGCGCTGATGCGCCAACGCAGCGGCTCGTCGTGCATGTTCACGATCTTGAGGGTGTAGACGTTGCGTATGAGCCCGGCGGACGGCTCGCGGTGCAGCGCGTTGCGGTCACGGATGACGTCGAGTTCGGCCGGTACCCGCAACGCCAGCGAGCCCGTGAAGACCGCGAGCAGCGCGGCGAGGCCGCCGGCGTAGACGAGGGTGCGCGGGCGCACGATGCGGGTTGGCCGGCCGTCGACCGCGTTCTGGGTGGTGTAGCGGACGAGCCCCTTCGGATAGCCCATGCGTTCCATCACCTGGTCGCAGACGTCGACGCACGCAGCGCAGGCGATGCACTGGTGCTGGAGACCGTTGCGGATGTCGATGCCGGTCGGGCAGACCTGCACGCACAGCGTGCAGTTGATGCAGTCCCCGAGGCCGGCCGCGCGATGGTCTGCGCCGCGCTTGCGCGACCCGCGCGGCTCGCCGCGTTCGGTGTCGTACGAGATGACGAGGGTGTCGCGATCGAACATCGCGCTCTGGAAGCGCGCGTAGGGGCACATGTAGATGCACACCTGCTCGCGCAGCCATCCCGCGTTCCCGTAGGTCGCGAATCCGTAGAACAGGATCCAGAAGGTCTCCCACGGGCCGGTCTCCAGGCGCACCAGCGCGCCGCCCATCTCGGTGACCGGGGTGAAGTAGCCGACGAAGGTGAAGCCGGTCCAGAGCGAGAACGCGATCCACACCGCGTGCTTGGCGGACTTGAGCGCGATCTTCCGTGCGCCCCAGGGCGCGCGGTCGAGCTTCATCTGCCGCGGCCGGTCTCCCTCGATCTTGCGCTCGATCCAGAGGAAGACCTCGGTGTACACGGTCTGGGGGCACGCGTAGCCGCACCACAGCCGTCCGGACAGCGACGTGAAGAAGAAGAGGGCCAGCGCGGCGAGGATCAGCAGCAGGGCGAGGTAGAGGAAGTCCTGCGGGTAGAACGTCCACCAGAAGACGTTGAACCTGCGCGCCGGCAGGTCGAAGAGCAGGAGCTGGCGCTCGTCCCAGTTGAGCCAGCACACACCGTAGAAGAGCCCGAGCAGCCCCACGGCCCCGGTCACCCGCATGGTGGCGAACCAGCCGTGGACCTCGCGCGGATAGATCTTCTGGTGTTTCTCGTAGAGCGACGCCTCGAGGTTGTCGGCCAGCGGCGGGGGTGCAGCCGGGACTGCGACCGGGAATGGGAATTCAGGAGGGGGCGAGCTCACGGCGCCTCCGGCGGCGGGGGTCGGGATCGCAGGGCGGGCGGAGCTCCGGGCGCAGGCGGCGCAGGGCCGTCAGGATCGAATTCGAGAGGTTCCCCATGGCAGCGTCCCGTGTCCGGCTCGTAGCGTGTGCCTGTGCCACCCTGTACCGCTGCACTGCACCGTCAGCGGTACGGGAGGTTCCCCATGGCGGCGTTCCGTGTCCAGCCCATGGTGTGCGCGGCCTGCACCACCCGGTACCGCTCCGCACTGCGTTGTCAACGATTCGACAGGCTCCAGACCCAGGCCGCGAGCACGTGCACCCGGGACTCGCCGAGGAACTCTCCGTGGGCCGGCATCCGGCCCTCGCGACCGTCCGCGATGCTGTGGCGCACCTCTGTGTCCGAGCCGCCGTAGAGCCATACGTCGTCGATGAGGCTCGGCGCCCCGAGCGCGGGATTGCCGGCGCCGTCGGTGCCGTGGCACGCCACGCACAGCGAGTCGTACTTCTCCTTCCCGGCCGCCGCCTTCGCGGCATCGGACGTTTGGCCGGAGAGCGAGAGCACGTAGGCAACCGTTTCGTCCACCCCGGCATCGCCGCCGAGCGCATCCCTCCATCCCGGCATCACCGCGGTGCGCCCGGCGAGGATGCTGGTCTTGATCTGCTCGGGTCCGCCTCCCCACTGCCAGGAATCGTCGCGCAGGTTCGGGAAACCGCGCACGCCGCCGGCATCGGATCCGTGGCATACGGTGCAGTAGCTCGCGAAGAGGCGTTCGCCGATCCGCAGCGCCTTCGGGTCGGCCGCCACCTGATCGATCGGCAGGTCGAGGTACTGCTCGAAGATCGGCCCGTAGCGTTCCTCGGCCTGT
>JAKZYK010000276.1:0-4645 GCA_047514485.1 Gammaproteobacteria bacterium | reverse complement strand
AATCCGTCGCCGAGAGGCGGCTCGCCGGACCCGAGCACCGGAACGCTCATGCTCCGTCGCGAGACCACTCCGGAGCCTGAACATGGCCTGTTGATGCAAGGACGGTCGCCGCGGGAGCATCCCCGTTCCCACTGGTATTTCACGGCGCACACGTCGCAAGAAGGCAACCACTGAGGAGGAGTTCGACCATGCGTACTACCCGGATATCGATGAGTGCAGCCGCCGTTGCAACGGTGGCGATGATGGGGCCGGCGGCCACGCAGGCCGCGGAGCCGATCAGGATCGGAGAGATCAACAGCTACACGGCATTGGCCGACTTTACGCAGCCGTACAAGAAGGGCTGGCAGATGGCGGTCGAGGAAATCAACGGTGCGGGCGGCGTGCTCGGCCGGCCTCTGGAGGTGATCGCCAGGGACGACAACGGCAAGCCGGGCAACGCGGTGACGATTGCGGAGGAACTCTCGACCAAGGAAGGCGTGGATCTGCTCGCCGGGACGTTCTTTTCGCATATCGGTGTGGCGGTGACGAACTACTCGAAGCAGAGGAAGAAGCTCTTCCTCGCCACCGAGCCGATGAGCGACGACATCACTTGGGCGCAAGGACACCGCTATACGTTCAGGCTGCGCCCGAGCACCTACATCCAGTCCGCCATGCTGGCGGAAGAGGCGGCGAAGCTGCCGGCCAAGCGTTGGGCGATCGTGGCGCCCAACTACAAGTTCGGGCAGGACGCGGTGGCCGCATTCAAGAAGGTCATGCAGGCGAAGCGCCCGGATGTCGAGTTCGTCGAAGAGCAGTGGCCCGCGCTGTTCAAGATCGATCCCGGCGCGACGGTGCAGGCGCTGATGCAGTCGAAGCCGGACGGCATCTACAGCGCGCTGTTCAGCCGCGACCTGACGGCGTTCGTGCGTGAAGCGAAGCTCCGCGGCCTGCTGACCGACGAGCTGACGGTGGTCGGCCTGCTCACGGGCGAGCCGGAATATCTCGATCCGATGGGAGCGGAGGCGCCGGAAGGCTGGATCGTGACGGGCTATCCCTGGTACGACATCACCGATCCGGAGCATGCGCGCTTCATCGAAGCCTATCAGAGCAAATACAACGAGACGCCGCGCATGGGAAGCCTCGTAGGCTACGTCTTCATCCACGCCGTCCAGGCGATGATCGAGAAGGCCGGCTCGACGGATCAGGACGCGATGATCGAGGCGATGAAGGGGTTGACCTTCGACTCGGTCGTCGGGCCCATCACCTTCCGCGAGCTGGACCATCAATCGACGATGGGCACCTGGGTGGGCCGCACCGCGATCAAGGACGGCAAGCCGGTGATGCGGGACTGGCACTACGCACAGGGCCCGCGGTACTTCCCGAGCGATGAGGAAATCCGGGCGCTGCGCGGACCCGAATAGGGGCCGAGCCGGATAGCGGCAAGGGCCGGCGCCGCGACCGCGATTGGAGTCGCGGCGCCGGCCACGCCGTGACCTCGCGGCGCGTTCATGAGCTTCTACCTGGTCCAGTTCCTGACCGGCCTCGCCACCGCGTGCGGCGTGTTTCTCGTCGCATCGGGACTCTCCATCATCTTCGGGGTCACGCGGGTCGTGAACTTCGCCCACGGCTCCTTCTACATGCTGGGCGCGTTCATTGCGTACTCCTTCACCGGCCTGCTACCCGAGGGAGCATTCGGCTTCTGGGGTGCGATCGTTCTGTCCGCCCTCGCGGTCGGAGTCATCGGAGTGGTCACGGAGGTCCTCATCCTGCGGCGGATCTACCGGGCGCCGGAGCTGTTCCAGCTCGTGGCGACCTTCGGTGTCGTCCTGCTCATCAAGGACATTGCACTGTACGTCTGGGGCCCGGAGGACAAGCTCGGGCCCCAGGCGGCAGGGCTCGACGGGGCGGTAGACATCTTCGGGACGAAGATCCCCGAGTACGACCTGGTGCTGATCGTGCTGGGCCTCGCCGTCCTCGGCGGGCTGTGGCTGCTGTTCAATCGTACTCGCTGGGGCGCCCTGGTGCGGGCCGCGACCGAAGACCGGGAGATGCTGGGCGCGCTCGGGGTCAACCAGGCGCTGCTGTTCACCACCGTGTTCCTCCTCGGCTCGATCCTCGCGGGCCTCGGAGGCGCGCTGCAGCTCCCCCGGGCCTCGGTCAGCCACCACATGGATCTGGCCATCATCGCCACCGTCTTCGTCGTCGTGGTGGTCGGCGGAATGGGCAGTATCGTGGGAGCGTTCCTCGCCTCGGTGATCATCAGCGAGTTGAACGCGTTCGGCATCCTGGTGTTCCCGCAGATTACGCTGGTGCTCATGTTCCTCGTGATGGCCATCGTGTTGGTGGTCCGGCCCTGGGGACTGTTCGGCCGGCCGGAGAGCCAGGTCGCGAGGGTCGATCCGGGAGAGGAGACCCTGACCCGCGTCCCTACCCGCCGGGCGCGCCTGGCGATCGGCGCGGTGCTGCTGCTCCTGATCGCGACGCCCCTTTGGGTCCAGGAGTTCTATCTCGTCCTGCTCACCCAGGTGTTCATCTTCTCGCTGTTCGCGACGAGCCTGCACTTCATCATGGGCAACGGGGGCATGGTCTCCTTCGGCCACGCCGCGTACTTCGGGCTCGGGGCCTACGGTGCGGCGACGTTCTTCGTCCACGGTGATACGTCGATGGGGATGGCGTTGGCCATGGCTCCGGTGATCGCGGGCCTCGGGGCCGCGCTGTTCGGTTGGTTCTGCGTGCGGCTGACGGACGTGTACATGGCCATGCTCAGCCTGGCGTTCGCGCAGATCGTTTGGTCGTTTGTGTTCCAATCCCGGCTCACGGGCGGTGAGAACGGAATCGTCGGCGTGTGGCCTCCGCCATGGGCGAGCGATCGGGTCGTCTTCTACTATCTCGCATTGATCCTCTGCGCCGGCGCGATCGCGATGCTGTGGCGCATCCTGTTCGCGCCCTTCGGGTACTCGCTGCGGGCCGGGCGGGACTCTCCCCTGCGCTTGGAATCGCTCGGAATCGACTACCGGACACACCGCTGGCTCGGCTTCACGATCGCCGGGGTCTTCGCCGGGCTGGCTGGCGGCCTGTACGGATTCTCCAAGGGTTTCGTGGATCCGACGACAGTCGACATTCCTCTGTCCATCGATGCCCTGATGATGGTGCTCATCGGTGGCGTGCACACGCTCGTCGGCCCGGTTGTCGGCGCCTTCACCTTCGTCGTGCTCGAGGATCGGCTGTCCACCTTCGAGTTCTGGCGGGCGGTGTTCGGCCTGATCATCATCGGCGTGTGCATCGCCATGCCGCTGGGCATCGCCGGCTCCGCGAGGGCGGTGTTGACGCGGCTTGGCCTGCTGGAGCCGGGGCGGTGAGCATTCTGCAAGTCTCGGGCCTGGCCAGGTCCTTCGGCGGTGTGCAGGCGCTCGCCGGGGTCGATTTCAGCCTGCAGAAAGGGGAGCTGCTCGCGATGATCGGCCCCAACGGCGCCGGCAAATCCACCTGCTTCAATTGCATCAACGGCCAACTTCCTCCCGACCGGGGGTCGGTGCGATTCAACGGGCACGAGCTGGTAGGTCTGCCCTCTCGCGTGATCTGGAGACTCGGCGTGGGACGCACCTTTCAGATCACCGCCACCTTCGGGTCGATGACGGTGTCAGAGAATGTCCAGATGGCGCTGATCTCGCACCACAGGCGAAGCCGTGCCTTGTGGCCGCTGGCGACGAGCCTGTACCGGCACGAGGCGTCGGCCCTGCTGGAGATCGTGGGGATGCAGGATCAGGCAGGGCGTCAATGCAGCGTTCTGGCGTACGGGGATCTGAAGCGCGTCGAGCTGGCCGTGGCGTTGGCGCACGACCCGTTGCTGCTGCTGATGGACGAGCCGACCGCGGGGATGGCCCCGAAAGAGCGCATCGCGTTGATGGGTCTCACCGCGGACATTGTGCGAGAGAGGGGTATCGGAGTGCTCTTCACCGAGCACGACATGGACGTCGTGTTCACCCATGCGAGCCGCATCATCGTGCTGAACCGGGGACGGTTGATCGCCGAAGGCGAGCCTGCGGTGGTCCGCGACGATCCGGTGGTCCGGGAGATTTACCTGGGTGCGGGGAATCGATCGTCCCCTGTTCGGGTGGCGGCCGATGCTTGACGTCAGGGGCATCCACACCCATTACGGACGGGCGGAGATCCTGGCCGATGTGTCGTTCCGGGTCTCCTCGGGAGAGGTGGTTGCGCTGCTGGGGCGAAACGGCGCCGGCAAGTCGACCACGCTCAAGACCATCATGGGGCTCGTCCGACCTTCGCGCGGCGAGATCCACTTCGACGGCGAGCCGGTCACCCACCTGCAACCGTTTCGGATAAGCCAGCGCGGACTCGGGTACGTGCCCGAGGATCGCCGCATATTCGCGCGCCTCACGGTTTCGGAGAACCTCGACGTTGCCCGGCAGCCGCCGCGCGAAGGCGTGCCGGTCTGGTCGCCGGAGCGACTCTTCGAGCTCTTCCCCAACCTCGCCGAACGGCGTGGCGAGTGGGCCAGCGCACTGTCCGGAGGTGAGCGTCAGATGCTGACGGTAGCGCGCACGCTGATGGGGAATCCGCGCGCGATCCTGCTCGATGAGCCGTCCGAGGGCCTGGCGCCGGTGATCGTCGAGCAGATGGCCACGGCGGTGGAGGAGCTCAAGAC
>JAKZYK010000275.1:0-11735 GCA_047514485.1 Gammaproteobacteria bacterium | reverse complement strand
CCCCATCGCGATCGGCGGCGATCACACCATCCCGCTGCCCATCCTGCGCGCCCTCGCCGGGGACCGGCCGGTGGGGATGCTGCACTTCGATGCGCACGCGGACACCCTCGACGAGCTCTGCGGCGACAAGATCAACCACGCGACGTTCCTGCGCCGCGGGTACGAGGAGGGGCTGGTGGATGCGTCGCGGGTCATTCAGATCGGGATGCGCGGCAGCCGCTTCGACGAGCACGACATCCAGTTCGGCTACGACGTCGGGTACACCATCATCACCATGGACGAGTACGAGGAGATGGGCCGGGCGGCGGTGATCGAGACGATCCACGCGGTGCTCGGCGACGGGCCGATGTACATCTCGCTCGACATCGACGGGCTCGACCCGGCGTTTCTTCCCGGGACCGGCGTGCCCGAGATCGGCGGCATCGTGCCGCGGGACGCGCAGGTCATCCTGCGCTCGCTGCGCGGGCGCGAGATCGTCGGCGCCGACATCAGCGAGGTGTCGCCGTGCTTCGATCCGACCGGCATCACCTGTATCACCGTGGCCAACCTGATGTTCGAGATGCTCTGCGTGATCGCCGACGGCATCGCGTCGCGGCGTTGAGACCATCGGAGGCCGTCAGAAATGGAATTCAGCCACTTCCTCTCGAGCTACTTCCCCGACCCGTCGTACGGCGGGAAGCGTCTCTTCGCCGACATGGTCGAGCAGGCGACCACGGCGGAGCGGCTCGGATACCGCAGCGTCACCATTCCCGAGCATCACCTGATCAACATCCTGCTCACGCCGTCGCCGTTGCAGATTGCGGTGAAGGTCGCGAGCGTCACCGAGTGTCTCGATCTCGTGACCTCGGTGGCGGTGCTGCCCATCCGCGACATGCGGGTCTTCGCCGGCGAGGTCGCCCAGGCCGACATCCTGACCGACGGGCGGCTCGTGCTCGGGGTTGGACGAGGCGCGTTCGGCTACGAGATGGGGCGGCTCGGAAGCCCATCGAGGAGAGCCGCGAGAAGTTCGACGAGTCGCTCGACGTGCTCATCGCGCTCCTCACCCGCGAGGACGTGGGGTGGAGCGGGAAGTACTACGACTTCGAGCCCCTCACCATCATGCCCCGCCCCCTGACCCGACCGCGGCCGCGCATGATGATTGCGTCGGTGAGCCCAGAGGGCATATCCGCCATGACCCGGCGCGGGTTCGACATCCAGACCACGCCGCTCGCAGGCGACGACGAGCTGTTCATGCGCCAGGTCGGGACACACAAGGAGGCCAAGGCCGAGATGGGCGCGGCCGGCGAGGGGCTGCGCATCATGATGTCGCGCATCATCTACTGCGCGCGCGACGCCGCCGACGCCCGCGACAAGCTCGAACGGGCCCACGAGTACTACAAGCGGTTCCACAACGTGCGCGAGCGCAACCCCGCGGTGGTGACCCGGGGCTGCATCGAGCCGCTGCCGTACCGCCAGACACTAGAGGAGCTCGACGCGAACCTGATCGTCTGCCCCCCGGCCGAGATGATCGACCGGCTGGCCCCGTATCACGAGGCGGGAATCGACGAATTCATCCTGAGCTCCAATCTCGGACAGCCGCAGGAGGAGCACATCGAGGCGATGGAACGGTTCGCGGCGCAGGTGATGCCGGATTTCACCGGAGACAGGGAGACCGAAGGCCGGGAGACGGCTGCCGCCTGACGAGCGCGGCCCTCGATTGCGCCGTGGCTACTCCAGCAGCTTCAACGCGGCGACGATGGCCACGATGGCTCCGCCCTGAATCCAGAGGGCGCGGTACATGCGTGCCTCGAGACTGGCGAGCCGCGCATGGATGTCGGCTTTGAGATTGGAAAGGTCCCCTTGCAGGATGGAAACATCGGCCTTTGTGGCGTATTCGCCGGAGTGGCCGATGGCCGCCGCGATGGCCTCGGCCTGCGAGCGTTCGACCCCGGCCGTTTCGAGAGCGCGGGCGGCGCCGAAGGTGTCGAAGAAGGGAGAAGTCATGCAGCGCATCCCGCGGTCGCCGATTGCGAAATCGGCACGGCGTGATTTCTGCCGGAGGAATGCGGGGAAAGCCGACAAGGCCCGGCTCGAAGCGATGAAGAGCGTTTCATGGACGTAGTGTAGCGCTGATTCAGCGGTCGCAGAGCGGACTCGAGGGACGTGGCCCGTAGGCGATCGGAGACCGCGACGTGCGCCGGCGCCTCACTTCCGTACCGGCGGGGAGCGGGAATCCATCGGCGGCGCCGGAGAGAGCTCGAACACCGTGATCTCGTTCGACGAGCCGAGCCGCATGGTCGGCCCCCACGTCCCGGTGCCGGGGGAGACGTAGAGCACCATGCCGCCGATGTCGAAGCGGCCGGCAATGTGGGAGAACCGGCGTTTCACATACCAGTTGAACGGCACGATCTGCCCGTTGTGGGTATGTCCGCAGAGCATCAGGTCGACGCCGGAGCGCGACGCGTCCTCCATTCCGTCCGGACGGTGATACATGAGGATCGTGAATGGAGCCCGACTACGCTCTCCGGCTCCGATCCGATCGAGCACGCGCACGACCTCGTCCCGCGCCTCGGCGTCGTCGATGCCGATGATGCGTAGCGCCCGCCATTCGGTTTGCGCGTCGCGCAGCACCGTCACCCCAAGCGCCTCCAGCCGCGCGCAGACCGCATCGCTTCCGATGTAGCGCTCGTGGTTCCCGATGGCGAAGAACGAGGGAGCGGCCAGCGCACCCATGGGATCGAGCGCGTCGTCGGGGAGCTTCATGAGGTCGACCAGATCGCCGGTCACGAACACCGCGTCGGGGGCAAGCGCGTTGACCCGGCGCACGATCCGGGGAAGGAACCCGGGGCCGCGCGATCCGACGTGGACGTCGCTGATCTGCGCGAGTCTTATCGTGCGGTCGAGCTTCGGTGACGAGAGCGCGACCTGCCGCACCTCGAGCCGGTGCGCGTTCACGATGCTCCAGATCGCGAGCGGCGCGCAGGCGGCAACGAGCAACACCGCCGCGCTGCCGTCCGGCAGTCCGAGCAGGCGCAGCAACTGGACCGGAACGACGACACAGAGCAGCAGGAAGCCAAGCCCCAACCAGAGGTAGACGGCCCGCTGGACCCACCGCGTCCACTCGTTGCGCCGGGCCTGATGGACGAGCCACCCGGCCGCCGGCCCGACGAGCAGCACGAGCAGCTCGGGTGTGCCGGGACGCCAGCCGGGAAACACGAGCCCGGCTGCGGTGAGCTGCGCGTAGCCGAAGATGAGGAAGTAGACGGTGGTGACGAAGGCGAAGCGGCGCATGCATGCAATCCTATGTCGCGATGGATCTTGCGCAGGGAGGCGGGTAGAACACGGACCTCGGCCCTCGGCCGGTCCCGCGGCGCCTTGCCGGTGAGAGACGGCGGTCAAGTCGACGTCACGCTCGTGCGGTCTTGCGGGCGATCCTTCCATTGCTCGTGGAGGAGCATACGCAATGCCGGACAGGATTATCGCCGTCTTCCACAGCCGCAACCCCGACCCCGGCAAGGTCGCTGAACGCCTCGCCGCCCGGGGCTTCGAGCTCGACGGCCGCAGGCCGTGCCACGGAGATCCGCTGCCCGAGGATCTGTCCGGATACGTCGCCGCGATCGTGTTCGGGGGACCGCAGAGCGCGAACGACGACCATGACCCCGGCATCCGCGCCGAGCTCGACTGGATCGAGGGCGCCGCGCTGCAGAGCGGAAAGCCGGTGCTTGGAATCTGCCTCGGCGCCCAGCAGATCGCCCGCGTGCTCGGCGCGCGCGTGGGACCTCATCCGGACGGCCTGGTCGAGATCGGATACTACGAGGTGCGCCCGACCGGGCATTGTCCGCGGTTCCTCGCGGCGCCGACGACGTTCTACCAATGGCACCGGGAGACGTTCGAGATCCCGCGCGACGCGGTGCATCTGGCCGAAAACACGCTGTTCCCGGGCCAGGCGTTCCGGTACCGGGAACATGTGTACGGCATCGAGTTCCACCCCGAGATGACCCGCGGGATGATCGAGTCGTGGTGCGGCTCGGACGATGGGCCGGAGAGGCTGAAGCGCCCAAATGCGCAGGGCCGCGAGGCCCAGCTCGAAGGCTACGCCCGCCACGCAGGCACCAGCGATCGGTGGCTCGATGCGTTTCTCTATCAGCTCCTGAGCTCGCCTGAAGGCGGCGCCTCCTGAGCCGAATTTCTCATCCACTCTCCAACGACTCCCGGCAACGTGCCGGATACACGCAAGATGGGGCGACTCACGTCGCCCCATCCGTTCGCTTGCCTTCGTCGAATCAGTGAGAGACCGCGATCCGCTTCGGCTGCAACGCGGCGCGCTTTGGAATCACCACATCGAGCACGCCGTGCTTACCGTTGGCGGAGATGGCCTCGGCGTCGGCGGTGTCGGGCAGGGTGAACCGGCGATAGAAGCTGCCGTACGCCCGCTCTACCCGGCGATAGCCGTTGTTGCCCTCGTCCTGGGTCTCGAGCTTGCGCTCGCCCTTGATGGTGAGCACGCCGTTCTCCATCGTCACCTCGATGTCCTTGGGCTCGATTCCGGGGATGTCGGCGGTGATCACGAACCGCTCGCTGTCTTCCTTGATGTCCACCGCCGGCGTCCACCTGCTGGTCACCACGTTCGAGCCGTCCTCGGCTCCGGCCGCCGCGTTGACGAACACGCGGCTCATCTCGTTCTGGAGCTGACGCATCGCGCTCCAGGGCTCGTATCGAGTCAACATCATGATTGAATCCTCCATTACCTGGTTTGGTGGCGGCCTTTCGCCGCTTGTTGAACAGGTTGGAGCGCTGCGCGATTTTTCAAGCAACTCGTCTCTCAGACGGTACAGTCGCCGCCCATGAAGGCCCGAGTGCTGGGCGCCTCTTCCCACTGGAGGCGGAAGCCCGGTGCGATCGCGCTTGGCCGATCACGCTCCAACCGTCCGCTCATTCTTCATCCTCCACGGTGGAGCAAGGTGACATCTCGTTCATGTAAAGTGCACCGAGTGTGCCGGCGCGACCAATCGGAGGACTCACGATGACTCACGCTTCGACCCAATCCGTCAACGGTAAGAGGCTCGATGATGTGCACGCCGGCGGCAACCCGGGGAGCCAAGGTCACGAGAGCCGCAACCGGGTGTACCGTTGCGCCAGCGCTCTGGTCGCAAGCGTTACCCTGCTACTCGCGGGCGCCGCGGCGGCGGCGGATCTTCTGGTCGGCGCGGCGCCGGACAGTGACGGCTCGATGCTCGCGTTCCGGCTCGAGGCCGAGAACCGCCGCGACGTCATGGGAGGACGCATCGTCCTCGGCGAGATCGAGTATGAGATCTCCAAGGTCAGCCGGCTCGGCCTGACCGGAGCGCGCCGCTTCGTGGAAGGCGACGGCGACGGGGCGGGACGCTACGCGGAATTCCTGGTGTTCTCCTCTTCGTTCAGTCAGCAGACCGCGGTCGGAAAGCCGTGGCTCGCCGCCCGCGAGGCGTACGGCTGCGACGAGCCGTACAATACGTACCTTGCCCTCTACCGGGTCGAAGGCGAAGCGGCGGTGAAAGCTCTCGGACCGATTCCGTACCCGGATCTGGCCGAGGATCTCTCGCGATCGCAACACTCGCACGTATCCTGTTTCATGGCGCGCCCGCCGGGCTGACATCCGCTCGCCGGCGTGACCGACTGCATCAGGGAGATCACTGATATGGCAGTACGCGAGATTCTGGAGATAGGGCATCCCACGCTGGCTGCGCGGGCGCGTGAGGTGGAGGCGGATGCGATCGGCACCCCGGAGGTGCAGGGCTGGATCGACGATCTGATCGATACGATGCGCGCCGCCAACGGCGCCGGGATCGCCGCCAACCAGATCGGTATCCCCTACCGGCTGTTCACGGTGGAAGTCCGGGGCGACAACCCGCGCTATCCCTACAAGCCGCCGATCCCTCTCACGATCCTGATCAACCCCACGATCGCCTTCCTTTCCGACGAGACGTTCGAGAATTACGAGGGCTGCCTGTCGGTGCCGAACCTGCGGGGGGCGGTCACC
Organism: Gammaproteobacteria bacterium; assembly: GCA_047514485.1. Lineage (GTDB taxonomy): Bacteria > Pseudomonadota > Gammaproteobacteria > HK1 > HK1 > HK1. Next base: position 5,737 of record JAKZYK010000275.1, on the reverse strand, counting down.
CGCCACCTGGAGGTTTCGGTCTCGGGCTACGATCGCGACGGCGCGCACCGGTCGGTCGAAGTCCGCGGATACTCGGCCGGGACCTTCCAGCATGAGAACGACCACCTCGACGGGGTCCTGTTTCCCCACCGGGTCGCCGACCCCAGGACGTTCTGTAGCTGGTCCGCATTCTCGGCCTTCCGCCAGGAGGCATTCGCCGATCGGGTCCGGCAGCTCGTGGAACGTTGGGGGGCATGACGCGGGGCCGAGCAGGCTGCCGTTCGCGATTCGCACGGGAGATCGCCGTGGGCAGCCAGTGGTTCGAGGAGTTCGAGGTCGGACAGCGCTTCGTGTCGCAGGGGGTGACATTCACCGAGGCGTCGATCATCGACTTCGCGACCCGCTACGATCCTCAGCGTTTCCACATCGACAAGGAGGCGGCGGCGCGGACTCACTTCGGGGGTATCATCGCGAGTGGCTTCCAGACCCTCGCTCTATCGTTTCGGATGTTCTTCGAACTCGGCGTGATACGAGAATCGGGGATCGGGGCGCCGGGAATCGAGGAGCTGCATTGGACGGCTCCGGTACGCCCCGGCGACACCTTGTACACCGAGGCCGAGGTGATCGAACTCAGGCCGTCGAGATCAAAGGCTGATCGCGGAATCGTGCGGCTGCGCTACACCGCCCGGAACCACCGCGGGGAGACGGTCATGACCCTGATCGTGCCGCAGATCGTCGCGCGCCGTCCGTCCGGCTGACCGCCGGCCGCAGTCATGCGCGCTGCCCCCCCGGGCGGGGAATCATCGCGGAGCCCGAGACCGCGCCGGTTCGGCCGCTATGTCGTTCGCCGGGCCATCGGGCGCGGGGGCTTCGCGACCGTATACGAGGGTTTCGACGGCGAGCTCGAGCGGCCGGTCGCGATCAAGGTCTCGCACATCGGGAGGACGAACTCCACGGAAGGCCACGCGGCGTTCGTCAAGGAAGCCCGCCAGCTCGCCCGCCTGCAGCATCCGCGCATCGTCACCGTGTTCGATGCCGGTGTCGAAGGCGAGCATCGCTACATCGTCTCCGCGCTGCTCTCCGGAAAGAGCCTGCTGTCGCATCTGAAAAAGCACCGGCCGGATTTTCGGGAAACGGCGCGCACCGTCGCCGACATCGCCGACGCGCTCGCTCATGCGCATGAGCAAGGGGTGGTGCATCGCGACGTCAAGCCGTCCAACGTCATTGTGACCGACGACGGGGGCCCGGTCCTGATCGACTTCGGCCTCGCGTTCAATCAGGACGACGCCGGGGCGCTGGCCCCCGGGCGGGCCGCCGGCACGCCCGGCTACATGTCGCCGGAGCAGATCAGCGGGAAGGGGCACGCGATCGGCGCGCGCAGCGACATCTACAGCCTCGGGGTCGTCCTCTACCGGATGCTCTGCGGTACGCTGCCATTCGTCGCCGGCGACAGGGAGAAGCTCCATCGCCAGATCATCGAGGTGCAGCCCGAGCCGCCGTCGCGGATCGACGCCGAAGTGCCCGAGGCCATCGAGCGGATTTGTCTCCGCGCGATGGCGAAAGACCGCGCCGAGCGCTACGACACGGCGCGGGAATTCGCCGACGATCTCCGCGGGTTTCTCGCCACCGGCGCCAGCGCAGAAACCGAGCGCTCAGGTATGGACCACGCGGCTTTTTTCGACGAGTCCTCGGTCATCGAGACCGGCGCGAGCGTGGCGTCGGTGACGGTGGACCCGCTGGATGTCCGGGCCTGTCTCCAGGACGGCCGCGAGGCGCTCGACAACGCGCACTACCTGCGGGCAAGGACGCGATTCGAGACCGCACTGGAGGCGGTGAGCGCATCGGACACGCTTGCCGCGGCGGAAGCCGAGATCCATATCGGGCTCGCGCACGTGCTGCTACTCGTCGAAGGGCCGGCGCATCCCGCGATCGAACGCTCCCTCGCCCGGGCTCTTGTGCTCGCGGGGTGGGGGGGAGACGACGAGTCCCGATTGCTGGTGCTCGGGCTTGCGGCGGCGGTGGCGCTGGCTCGGGGGGAATGCGATCGCGCCCTCGAGATCGCCCGCGAGTTGCTCGCCGAGGCGCGCGAGCGGGAATCCACCCCATTGTTCGTCGAAGCGCATCGCGTCGCCGGCATGGCGCTCAGCATGCTCGGCGACCGCGCGGCAGGAGGAACCCATCTCGATCTGGTCATCGAGCGATATGAACCGCTCGAGCCCGGCGCCGGAGCAGCGAACGGCGCGTACGATGCAGGCGTCGTCTCGCTCGCCTGTTTCGCGTCGAATCTTTGGGCGCTCGGACATTTGCGTGCGAGCGAGCAACGGCTCTCCGAGGCGCTGGCGCTGGCCGGCGAGATCGAACACCCCCCGAGCGACGCCTTCGTATATGCCGCTGCGGCGCGGATTCGCGCCGAGCGCCGGGATTGGTCGGGTGCGAGCGATGCGGTCCGGCAGCTTGTGCGGGTCGCGAGCGGCCATGCGCTTGCGGAGTGGCTGCCATGCAGCGCGGTGTTCGACGGACTGGTGACCGCCGCCGCCGGGGATCTCGACGAGGGCATCGTGCGCGTCCAGGACGGTCTGAACGGGCTGCGCAACGTCGGGGCGCACGGAAGTCGAACCTATGCACTGCTCACGCTCGGGCGTGTCTGCCTGGCCGGTGCGCAGGTGCAACGTGGACTCGAGTCCGTCGATGAGGCGCTCGCCCTGTGTCACGAGCGCGGACACGCACATGAGCATGAATCGGAGCTGTTGCGGATCCGTGCCGCGCTGCTGCTCGCCCGGTCCGCGGAGCTCGAGCCGGAAGCGGAGGATCTGCTGGTGCGCGCCTATGAGGTCGCGCGCTATCAGACCGCGCGCATGCACGAGCTGCGCGTGGTGCTGGATCTCGCCCCGTTGTGGATACGCGCCGGGAGGAGCGACGAAGCCCGCGACGCGCTCGATACGTCGCTGCAATGGTTCGAGGAAGGGGAATCCGCCCAGGAGCTCATGCTTGCGCAGGCGCTGCGGGCTCGAATCGACGAGACAGCCGACCGGTGAGCCGCCCGGTCCTTCGTCCGCTGGCCGCGAGTGGCGATGCCTATGCCATCGGCCGCGCGCTCGGCGATGCCTCGGCGAGCGCGTTGCGGGACGTGGTGCCCGCAATCGGCCGATTCCGGGCGTTGATGCGCGAGTGGTCGGGCACGGACCGCGTGCACTCGCTCGAAGCCGCGGCCCGGGCCGTCTGGCCGCGGTACGTGCGTGAGATCGAGGGCATCGCAGACGGCGCCGGTATCGCGTTCGAGACGGTGTTCCTGTGGAACTGCCGCGGAGATCTCCCGGGAGGCGAGGGCGGCGGGGGCCGGACGCGCCGCGCGGACGCCGCCGGCTGCACCACGGTGATGATTCCGTCGCGGGGCGCGCGCCCCCGGATGATCGCCCATAACGAAGACGATGCACCGGAGCTTCACGGCCACTGCCACATCGTCGACGTGCAGCCCGACGACGCGCCCGGGTTCGTGAGCTTCTACTCCCCCGGCCTGCTCCCCGGCCATACCTTTGCGGTCAATCGCGCCGGTCTCGTCCAGACCATCAATAATGTACGCGCGGAGGATCAGACGATCGGGGCGCCGCGCCACCTCGTGTGCCGCGCGGTGCTCGACTGCGAACGGCTCGACGACGCGGTCGCGTGCATTCGAGATACCGAGCGGGCGAGCGGCTTCCATCACAACCTCGGATGTGCCGGCGACCGCCGTCTCCTCTCGGTCGAGGCGCCGGCGAGCGGCTGCGCGGTCGTGGAGGTGAGCGCGCCTCGTGTGCATGCGAATCATCTGCTCGACGAGCGTTTCGCGCACCTGCCGCAGGTGATCGATCCTTCGTCGCGCAGCCGCCAGACGCGGGCCGAAGCGCTCATCGAGGGCGGTGCGGTCGACGAAGGCGATCCGCTGTGCGTGCTCGGCGACGTGGGCGCGCCCCTGCCGATCCATCGCCGTGAGAAGAACGCCGGCGACCTCGGCTTCACGCTCGCGACCGCGGTATTCCGGATCGCCGGGACCGGTGTCGACTACGATGTGTTCGACGATCTCCGCCATCCGCCCGAGCACCACGGGGAGGTGCGGGTGGAATCGATGCCGAACCGGATGCGGAGGTCGACTGTTGTGGCTGTCGGTGCTGGTAGCCCCCATGGCCGGAGTGGTCCGGCGTCTTGCCGGCCTTGACCTCCCCCCATCACCTCGACTTGATCTCGACCGTCACTTCGATCTTTCCGGCCTTCCGGAACTCAATGGTGAGGGGAAAGCTCTCGCCGCCCGCGAGAGGTTTCTTCAGCCCGAGCAGCATCACGTGGAGCCCTCCCGGCTCGAACGAGACCCCGCCCTGCGCGGGCACCTCGACCGAGTGGACTCGACGCATTTTCATCACACCTCCGTCCATCTCGTGGGTATGGATCTCGGCGCGGCCGGCGATCGGCGAGTGCACGGAGACGATGCGGTCCGAGTTCATTCCGCTGTTCCCGATCCGGAAGTAGGCGGCCCCGTTCGGGGCGACCGGCGGCAGCTCGCGCGACCATGGCCGGTCGATCGACAGATCTTCCAGCTTGTGCTCCTGGGCAGGGGCGGGACCGCTCAGAGCGAGAACAAGGAAGAGGCTCGACAGGCGGGTGAGCACGTGTGTTCTCCTTGCCCCATGAGCCAAGGCGGCGCCGTCGATGACCGTGCCGGTGAGGGTTGACTCAGTGAGCGTAGTCCGGCTCCTCGCGGTCGAGGATGCGCCTCAGGGCCGCGAAGTGCTGCTCTCCGGCGTTCCATCCTTCGCAGTGCCATTGCTCGGCCGAGCTGCGCGCCACCTCCTCGGACATCAGCCGCAGCGGGCGTCCGGTGGACATCGCCATGACCTGATGCTGGCACGAGCGTTCGAGGTAGTAGAGGGTGTCGAACGCCTCCGCAATGGTGTTGCCGGTGACGAGCACCCCGTGTCCGGCCATGAACATGAGCGGCTTGTTGCCGAGCGCGTTGCAGATCCGATCGCCCTCATCGTCATCGAGCGCGATGCCGTTGAATGCGTTGTCGTAGGCGATCCGGCCGTAGAACCGAGCCGAGCTCTGGTGGCACATCTCGAGCCTGCCGTCTTCGATGCACGTCAGCGCGGTCGCGTAGGGCATGTGGGTGTGGAGCACGCACCGGGCATGCGGCACGCGCTCGTGGATCGGGCCATGGATGCACGCCGCGGACCGTTCCACTGCGCCGTCGCCTTCGTGGACCTCGCCTTGGGAGTCGGAGACGAGGAGGTCGCCGGCCCGTACCTCGGAGAAATGTCTGCCCCAGGGGTTGACGAGAAAACGAGTGCCGTCGTCGTCGACGGCGAACGTGAAATGATTGGCGACCGATTCGTGGTAGCCGAGCCGGGCAGCCCATCGGCATGCCGCGGCGAGATCGATTCTCGCTTGACGAAGCGTCTCGTTCATCATGGATGGACCCTTGGGATGGATTGGTTCGATGCCGCGACTCTGGACCACGGCACCGCGTCGATCAAGCCCGCGCGCCGGTCTCAGTCGAGGGTTCCGAGCAACTGCATCAGGAGTGGTATCCACGCCGCGAGCATCGCGATGAACAGTACGGCCTCGGTCTGCGCGATGAGCCGCAGCCGGTGCCGCTCCGGGCCCTGACGGTCGGACATGAACACGAGGGTCATCGTGATGTCGAGCGGAAGGACGAACGCCATGATCACGAACAAGGTCGGTGCGATGACGTTGCGCACGAGCGGCCAGCCCGTGGCGTGGGTCGGGC
>JAKZYK010000274.1:0-4547 GCA_047514485.1 Gammaproteobacteria bacterium | reverse complement strand
CTCGCGGCTCCGATTCATATCGACCAGACCATGAAGGCGGATATATGACCATGAACGACCAGCAGCTTGACAAGATTCGGACTCGGGACGGCTTCATCGCGGCGCTCGACCAGAGCGGAGGAAGCACCCCGAAGGCGCTTCGCCTGTATGGCATCGACGAGAGCGCCTACTCCGGCGATGACGAGATGTTCTCCATCGTCCACGGGATGCGTACCCGGATCGTGACGAGCCCGAGCTTCGGCGGAGACCGGATCCTCGGCGCGATCCTGTTCGAGAACACGATGGACCGCGAGATCGGAGGCAAGCCGTCCGCGCGCTACCTGTGGGAGGAGAAGAACGTCGTGCCGTTCCTCAAGGTCGACAAGGGGCTCGCGGCAGAGGCGGACGGAGTCCAGATGATGAAACCGATGCCGGAGCTCGACCCGCTGCTGGCCCGGGCGAAGGAGAACGGGGTCTTCGGGACGAAGATGCGCTCGGCCATCAAGCTCGCGAATCCGGCCGGCGTGCAAGCGGTGGTCGACCAGCAGTTCGAGATAGGCCGGCGCATCATGGAAGCCGGCCTGGTGCCGATCATCGAGCCCGAGATCGACATCCACAGCCCGGAGAAGGAGCAGGCGGAGGTGCTGTTGAAAGACGCCCTGCTCGCGCACCTCGACGCCCTCGGCCCCGATCGGAAAGTGATGCTGAAGCTGACCCTGCCGGAACGGGAGAACTTCTACGCCGAGTGCGTGAAGCATCCCAACGTGCTGAGGGTCGCCGCCCTGTCGGGCGGCTACACCCGTGAGGAAGCCAACGCGCGGATGACGCGCCACAACGGGGTCATCGCAAGCTTCTCCCGCGCACTGAGCGAAGGATTGACCGCGCAGCAGACCGACGACGAGTTCAACACGATGCTCGATACGTCCATCGCCAGCATTCTGGAGGCATCGAAGACCTAGCCGGCATGACCCGCATGACCGCCGGGCGCACAAAAAAAGAAGCCGGGGCGGAAGCCCCGGCTAAATCACCAAAGGAGGATTGAGGAGGAGAGACATCACGATGATGTCGGAGCGAAAAATACCGATATTTTGTGCGCTGCGTCAAGATGCTTTGAACGGAAAACCCAATCACGATTCCTGATGGCGGCATAAGGAGAGCTTTGTAACCTGTTTATTTCTCTCCGGAAGGGGGAGTGGTCCTCGGAGCAGTCGTTTTCATTGAAATGAATGAATTCGATTTCTACTCGCCGGGAATGCTGCTCTGCAACATCGAATGTACCTGTTGCCCGGAGCTGCCCTGTTTTCCTGTTTCCAAGGACGTTGTACGGGGTTCCCGATATCTGCGTGCGATAGCGCCTCGCGGGCAGAGCGGCCAATGTCCGAATTCGGTCCTCGGGCAGTCAGCAGTGGCTGGTCTCCGGCAGGCAGCCACGCTCTTCACGGGAATCCGCCGATCCGTACGCGGCGAACGACTCAGTCGTTGTACTCGCCGCCGCCCGCGCCCCGTTCGCGCGAGGCATGGCTCGCCGGCACCAGCGTTCGCTTGGCGAACGCGAGCAGGCGCGTCCATAACGCGTCGGGCACTTCGATTCCGTGGGTCACGGAGTGGACGGCCCGGCGTTCGAGCTCCGCTTCATCGATGTCGATGCGCCACGACGCGCCTTGCCTCATCCACCGGTGCCGGCCCGGTCCGTCGATCACGATCCGGACCGCATCGCGCCGGAGCCCGCCATTGTGCTCCGCACCATCCGCGGATGCCGTGCACAGACAGCGCTCTCCGTTCGATGCTACGTCGAGCCCGTATCGCGCATGGCCGTCGCGCCACTGTACTCGGGCGCAGTGTCCGGGCACCGGCCGTTGCGATAACGCGCCGGCGACGAAGATCCCACCCTCGACCCCGGTGAGCAGGACCTCGGCCCGCGCCGCGCGTGCGCTCGCTCGAGAAACGGCGAAGTCGAGCGCGTCGCTCGCAACCGACACCGCGGGCTGACCACCGGCGTCGAGCATGTCGACGTCACCCTCGCAGCGTCCGAGCCTGAGCGGCTGCGGAGGCGTGCGCTCCAGGGCGGAGAGCGCCGCGTCCAGCGGCGTCAACGCATCGAGCCCCCGCGCCTGAAGCCACAGCACCGCGAACGCGCTGTCGTCGTCGGCTCCGTCCGCGACCCCCAGCCCGCGAAACGCCTTCTGGCAGGTGCGCTGCAGCTCGTTCCAGGAGACGATCACACGCCGTCACCGGTGATCACAGGAAACACCGACCGCCGCCGCGGGCGGAATTTCCGAGGCTCGCGCGGGACATCGGTCGCCGGCATGCCCGCGACCCCGCTCGACGAGAATCACCATAGGCACCGGCCGCCGGTGTCGTCGAGGTCCGGATCATCGGGGATGACGGGAAACGCCCAGTCGTCGACCTCCCCGCGGTCCAGCTCGCCGGGCAGCGGCGCACCCTGGAAGAGCGTGATCCGGGTCCAGCGGTCCGACTTCGGATCGAACTTGCCCGCGCCGAAGATCGCCAGCTTGCACCGCAGCATGTCGATCGGCAGGCAAGCTTCGCCGATGACGTTATCCCGGATCTCGGCGTACTCGCTGCCGGCGAGGGATTGCACACGCCGGACCGTGCGGCGGTACCGGGGCGCTTCGAGCAGAAGATCCGCGACGCTACGATTGCGCCACGACGGACCGAGCGCATCGAGCGCGCGATGCAGCTCCCGCACGTCGCGGGCCACGTGCAACGGATACTCGCGCTCCGCCCCGGGCTCACCGAACCGCTCTCCGAGCCGGGGCTCTTCCTTCTCCTCGGAGTAGTACCAGAACCGGTGCTGCTCCTTGGGGTCGTCGAAGTCGACCGCGAGCGCCCAGCCATAATCGCGCCCGATGATCCCCGCCAGCTCATGCACGCGCATCGCCGGCGCGGTGGCGAGCCGCTCATCGGCCCCGGTGTCGTCTTCGAGCGTGTCGACCAGCTCCGGGTAGAGCTCCAGCAGCAGGCTCAACGCCATCTCTTCCAGCTCGACGCACCCGCGCGACTCGGCCGCGCGCATCACCGCATCCCATGGGGTCCGGGTATTTGCAAGCTCCGCACCCTCGCTCCAGCGCGAGAGCCACTCCAGCTCCGCCGCCAGCGTCTCGATGCGCGCCGACTGACGCGCGTCACCGGTGCGCCATTGGGAGACGTGGCGTTTCGCCCGCGTGAAGAGGGCGGCAAGCCGCGCTACACGCTCGGACGCCGCGCGCTCGACCGCCCGCACTCTCGCCAACCCGAGCTCCCGCGCGTGGATCCACCGATCGAGGAGCCTGGGGTGGGTGACGAGAAACGGCGCCATCCCGAGACCTGTCGCGTTGCCGACGCCGAAACAGCGCGCCACCCGCAGGTCCAGCGCCACGGCCCGGTCCGGCGCTCGGGCGCGTGCGATGTGCTCGACAAGATCGAAGCTCAGCAGGCGCGCGAGATAGACGGTGAGCATCTCGGCCTGGAACGGCAGGGAGAATACGCTGCCCGCGCGCACCGCTTCGAAGTCGCCGATCCCGAACTTGCCATTGCCGTACACCGCGGTGGTGCGCATCAGGTAGCCGACCTCGGCGACCGTCGCGAATCCCGGCTGGCGCCCGCCCGCGAGGCACTCCACGACGTGCTCGAACAGCCGCACGCTCTTGTTCGCGCGCGAGAGCACCAGATCGAAAGGGTGGCAACGGCCCGCTTCCTGCAGCGGAACGTTCTCCCGGTACTTCGCGAGGAGCATGTCGTCGACTTCGGCCGCGGTCAGCACGAACGTGGCGTCCCACTGCGTAGCGATCACCCGATCGGTGCGCTCGGACGGATCGAGATGGTTCGAGAATGCGACGAACCGCAGCGCCCCGGCGGGAGTCGTGATGCGATAGACGACTTCGCCGAAGCCGTCCGCATCGAGATTGAAACGCTCGCGTTCGATGCGCCACCGTTCCCGCGCCATCCGGCGGATTAGCGTGCGCACGAAGCTTACCCGCGTGGCGTGGAATGCGCCCATCCGCGCGAGGCGCATCACCTTCGAAGGGGAGCGGAGCGGGGCGTGAGGAACGCTCTCCGCAATGGTGGCCGGCTGCGGCTCGGCGGTGGTCATCTCGGCGGTTCGCGAGGTTCGGGGGGTTCGCGAGGTTCGCCGGATAGTGTGGACGCCCCCTGGACTCCTTGCCCGTCCCCGCGAACCTCCTCGTTCTTCGATCGCGGTGCCGTTCCTGATGGCTCGATCGCGTACGGCACCTTCACGAAAGCGTAGCGCTCAGGCGGGAAGTCCTTCGTGTTCCGCGTAACGAGATCGAGCATGTTGTGCCGGGCGGCGTCCTGGCAACGGAGGCCGTCGCCGTGCGTCCAGCAGCCGCGGGTCCGTCCAAGCAGGTCTTGCAGGCGGCTCGCCCCGCTGTCGTGGTAACGCTCTCGGTATTCGCGCACGGCGCGGCGTACAAGCTCGGTCATGGATACCTGTTCAGCCCGCGCCTGGCGGTCAAGCCACATCTTGTCCTCGCCGGACAGGCTGATAATTGTCCGGGGCATGAGCCGTCACCTCGATACGATATCAGTTGATCATGCATGATATC
>JAKZYK010000273.1:0-3084 GCA_047514485.1 Gammaproteobacteria bacterium | reverse complement strand
CCCGACCTCGCCGCGGCGCTCGAGCCACGCGAGCTCGAGGACGACTCGATCGGAATCGTCGTCGACGACGACATCCTCGGGCGCCTGCGCGCAGCGATCAGCGCACGATGACCCGAAGGTAACATTTCACTGCATCCCCATCCGGAGGCTCCGCGTGCCCTCGCCCCCGCTATGGCCCGACCGAGCGATCGTGCACCACAAGGCCAACCCAGCCGGCGGACGTGATTTCGTCGTCGCCGACGTCCAGGCGTCATCGGAAGGTTTGTACCCAGAATTACGTTAAGGGCGCGGAGACCCCGTCGCGCATAGCGGCGGCGAGTCTGTCAGCCGTTGCGCTGCCAATCCCGAGCTGTTTTGCCGCTCGCGCGGGCGACAGACCGGCTTCGATGAGTTTCTCCGCCGCCGAAACCGTCTCGGGATCGAGTGGCGGGCGCCCGGGTTTTCGACCGCGTCGTCTCGCTTCGGCGATGCCGTCGCGGATCCGTTCGGAGATGAGCCGTCCCTCGAAGTGGGCGATCGCACCGAACACATGGAACACGAGCTTGCCGGCGGCCGAGGAGGTATCGAGGCGCTCCTCGAGGCTGACCAGGTGGATGCCGCGGGCCTTGAGGCCGTCGACGATTTCGAGAAGTTCTCTGAGCGTGCGTCCCAGACGGTCGAGCCGGGTGACGCACAGTCGGTCGCCGGGTCGAGCGTGGTCGATGAGCTCGGCAAGACCGGGGCGGTCAGAGCGCTTTCCGGAGGCGATGTCGGTGAAGAGACGGATGGCGCCTGCCTCGAGCAGGCGGTTTTGTTGCGCGCCGAGGCTCTGGTCGGCGGTCGAGACGCGGGCGTAGCCCAGCGTGTCGCCCGCACGGGCGGTGGCGGACGTATCAATATCGACCGGTTCCGGGACGGTGTCGGTGTGCGCACGACAGCTTGGCGCTCGCTGCGTGCAGCACCATGCTGTCCCCGTGCGGCCAGCTTTTGCGCATCGGGCGCAGCGTGAGCGCGAGGACGTCGTCCATCTTCAGGTGGACTTCTATGGTTTGATCTCCTTGGTTTTGCCGACACGGGGCCGGACAATCTTATGGAGGTCGCTCGGGCGCGTGCGTCAGCTGCGGCGTCAGTAGGTATTGATGTCCTGTGCCTTCGCGTTGCGTTTCGGGTTCGTCATCCGGCGCAGTGCCCACAATGCGCCGGCGCTGCAGAGCGCCCACGCCGCGAGCGGCCACAGCACGTGCAGGGTCTGTGTGATCTGCGCGGCCCATTCGTATTCGCCCGTCGCCCACACCATCGTTCCGACCATTGCAGCGGCGATCCCCAGTGCGAGGGCGTACCCGTTCGGGATGAAGAGCTCGACGCCCAACAGCGCGAGCCCTGCGAGCAGCCATGCGCGCGCGCTGTACAGGATCTCCATCCCTTGTCCTGCGGCTTCGAGCGCGTTCACCGTGCTGTGCCTCCATTGGTGCTCTGGGGTTCGATGAGCGCGCGCAGCGCTTCCACCGCCCCGAGCGCTTCGACCGCCTTCGTCGGCAGGACCACCACGCGGCTTCCCGGTGCTGAGGCGAGCTTCGCGATCGCATCGACCTGGCGTTTGGCCACCTCGAACCGTGCGGCGTTCTCGCCATGCTCCTTCATTGCGTGTCCGACGGCCATGATCTCCGCGGCTTGCGCCTTTGCAATCTTCTCGACCTCGTAGGCTTGTGCGTCGGCGTTGATCCGCTGTGCATCGGCCTCCTTCTTGGCCTGGTACAGCGCGGCTTCGGCCGCAAGCTCGACGCTTCGCTTGTCGCCTTTTGCCTTGAGCTCAATCGCCTCGCGTTCGCCGTCAGCCTCCATCACCGTTGCGCGCCGGAGGCGTTCGGCGAGCACTTGGCGGCGCTGTGCGTCCTTTGTCGCTTCGTCCACCACGACGTCGACGATTTCGACCCGTGTAATTGCCACTCCCCATTCGTCGGCGCTCTGCGACAGGTTCTTCTTCACATCCGTTGCGATCACGTCGCGTCCGCCCTGGATGTCGTCGAGCTCGAGCTTGCCGCTCGCGTTGCGCACCAGCCCGATCCCTGCCGTCCTGACCGCTCCTTCGACGTCCTCGATGCGGTACATCGCCTTCTCGGCGTGTGCGATCCGCATGAACACCCTGGTTGCGAGGTCGATCTCGACGTTGTCCTTGGTGATGACTGACACTCGCATCTCGTCGAGCTGGCGTTCGAGGATCGACACCTTGTGGCGCACCACGTCGAGGAGCGGGACGATGAGGTTGAGCCCGGGCGAGAGCACGCGTTGGAACCGTCCGAAGCGTTCGACGACGTAGACGTTCGACTGCGGTACGACCCGCAGCCCGAGCTTGAGCACGAGCAGCAGCAAGAGCGCTGCGACCACGATCACCACGCCCGTCAGAGCGCTCTCGCTTGCCATCTGTTCTATGTTCATTGTTGCGTTCTCTCTTTGGTCTTGTTTTTTCTGCGATTAAACAGCATGTTGGCCACGTTTCTTGGTTCAACGGCCCGTCGAGAGGCACCGTCAGGGTACCGTGAGCCCGCAATCGGCTCCAATGGGCACGAAGACGGTGGAGATCCGTGTGGAGTCCACCGGCGCGGCCAGCGACCCTCCTGCCGGGATCGGTTCATAGGAACTATTCCCGACAATCACGTGTTTGTCGGCAATCGTCCGTGCTTCATCGCGCGACCCCCGTGCCGCAGGAGAAGATCCCCGACAACCCCGAATATTTCTCCTTACGAAATGATGTGGGAGTGAGGGGTTTTTCGGGAGTGCAGAGACCTTAAGCCTCATCGGCTATGCCCGCGTGTGGCAGTCAGCATGAACACGGTCTTGGGGCGTTCCGCGTTGTCGAGCAGCTCGAACAAGCGGTAGTAGCGCGACGGTTCCATCCCCCTGTCGGGGTCACCCCAGCGACCCGGATTGCGGAAGTGGTGCGCCTCGTCGATGACGACGACGTCAGCGAGTTGCGCAATGCGCTTGAAACGCTCCGGGAAGTCCCCCTTGCGTCCAAGGTCGGTGTGGCTGAAGACGGCCAGGTTGCTGAAGTCCGCGCCACCGCCGACGCCGCCGATGTGCGGAAGCCACCGACGCAGGTGGGGC
>JAKZYK010000272.1:0-2581 GCA_047514485.1 Gammaproteobacteria bacterium | reverse complement strand
GGCGCCGGCTTCGGCGATCCGCACGAACGCGATCCGGCCGCAGTGGCCGCGGACGTCGCGGCCGGACGCATCTCGCGAGAGACTGCCAAAGCGATGCATGGAGTGGAGGTCGCAGTGGGTTGAACGAGGCCGAAGTCCGGCTCTGGCACCGCAAGCGTTCAGGCGGCGGCTGCGAGCACAAGGTCCGACGCCTTCTCGCCGATCATGATGCACGCGGCGTTTATGTTGCCCGAGTCCAGGGTCGGCATGACGGAGCCGTCCGCTCACCTGTCCTGACCGGACTCGGCGGGATCAGCCCGTTGGGCCAGCGCCGCCGGCTTCCGTTCGCGATCGACGGGAGCGCCTTGAGTGGGTTGAACGGATGCACCGGCGAGTAGCGAAGCGGGACCCCCTCTCGATCGGCCCGCCACTGCGAGAAGCGGTAGGTATGGAGGCGCTTGGCCTCGATCTCTGCCGGTCCCTTGTGGCCCCAATGCCCAAGCAGTGCCGCGAACAGCACCGGGCGATACGTGATGTTCAGATTCTCGGGAAGTCGATATCGAAATTACTCCCTTTTTCGGGATTTTCAGCACAAATGCCGCATTGCAGCGCCTCTGAGCCGTCGCTATCATGCATTCGGCCAAGGGGGCCCAATATCCTCGAAGCATGGGAATCGGAGAGCCGGGAGAGCCGCTTGAACTGTAGGGCGATTGTCGGCAACTCCACGTGTGCAGCGGTGACCGAATTCAGTGCTCGCGCTACCCCTCCGAGTGTCGTTCATGAAGTGGAGGTGTTGTCCGGGAGACGTTCGAGCACAGCGAGAAAGGGATCCGGTCCTGTATCCCAATGTTCCAACAACAAGCAGGAGGTAGCAGAATGAAACTTCGTAAACTCTCCAGGGCGATTGCCGTCACCGGCGTCGCCGCCACCGTGGCGTTGGCCGCATCGACCAGCGTTCATGCGCAGGAGCGCGTGAAGTGGAAGATGCAGAGCGCGTTCGGCAGCTCGCTTCCCCATCTCGGTACGTCCGGGGTGCGTTTCTCGGACAACGTGAAACGCCTGTCCGACGGCAAGTTCGACATCAAGTTCTTCGAGCCCGGCGCGCTGGTCCCGGCCCTCGAGTGCTTCGACTCCGCGTCGAAGGGCTCGATCGAGTCGTGCTGGACGACGCCCGGCTATCACACCGGCAAGCTGGGCTCCGGCGTGGCCTTCTTCACCGCGGTGCCGTTCGGGCCGCAGATCGGCGAGTTCCTCGCGTGGAAGTGGTTCGGCGGCGGCAACCAGATCCGGGATGAAGCGTATGCCGCGCACGGCCTGGCGGCGGTGGACGATTTCTGTATCGGTCCGGAGACCTCGGGCTGGTTCAAGAAGGAGTACGCGGGCGTCGACGAGCTCAGGGGCATGAAGATGCGCTTCTTCGGTCTCGGTGCCAGGGTCATGCAGAAGCTCGGGGTCTCGACCCAGTTGCTCGCCGGTGCGGACATCTACCCCGCGCTCGAGAAGGGCGTCATCGACGCCACCGAGTTCTCGATGCCGGACATCGACCAGAACCTCGGCTTCTATCAGATCGCCAAGTTCAACTACTACCCGGGCTGGCACCAGCAGGTGTCGTGCTCCGAGTTCCTGTACAACAAGGCGAAGTTCGACGAGTTGCCGGACAGCTACCAGGCGATGATCGAAATCGCGGCCGGCTATGAGGTCATATACACCTACGTAGACAGCGAGGCGAAGAATCCGGCCGCGATGAACGCCATGCAGTCGAAGTACGGCGTGACCAACAAGCGATGGAGCGATGCCGACCTCGCGAAGCTCGAGGCAGCCTGGAACGAGGTCGTCGCGGAAGAGAGCGAGAAGGACCCGCTGTTCAAGGCGGCCTCCGAGAGCTACGACGCCTGGCGCGCGGTCTACAAGGGCTGGGGCGACGCGCAGTCGTTGGACAGCACGTACCTCGAATAAGTACATGAGGTGCGAGTCACGGGCCGGGGGCCGAGGGCCCCCGATCTCGATGACGACGGCATGACCTACGATATCCGGGGCCCGCGACCGCGGGCTCCGGTCGCATTCGAGCCGGCGCCCGATCTGCGTATCCCGGGGTCTCCGACATGGAGCTGATCCTCAGAGTCGCCCGTAGCGGCAAGATTCTCGTACCGCTGGCGATACTCGTCATCATCGGCGCCGGTTTCGCCCATGTGCTCGGGCTCGACGAGGCGGGCCGGGAAGAGCTGCTCTACTTCGTGCAGGACTACCTGCCGATCTGCATGTTCCTGACCCTGGCGTGCCTGCTGTTCTCGGGATTCCCGGTCGCATTCATTCTTGGTGGGCTCGCGCTGCTCTACGGGCTCGTCGGCTATTTCCTGGAAGTCTTCTCGCTCATCGAGTTCTTCAACTTCCTGCCGCGCATCTGGGGGCAGGCGGCGGAGAACCTGGTGCTCGTCGCGGTGCCCGCCTTCGTCTTCATGGGTGTGATGATGGAGCGCAGCGGCATCGCCAACGACCTGCTCTACTGCGTGCAGGTGCTGCTGAAGCGCGTACCCGGGGCGCTCGCGCTCGCGGTCACCATCATGGGCACGATCCTCGCCGCGATGACCGGCATCATCGGCGC
>JAKZYK010000271.1:0-10760 GCA_047514485.1 Gammaproteobacteria bacterium | reverse complement strand
CGATATCGCCTATCGATCGGTCTTCGGCATTCTCGCACTGATGATCGTGATCTCACTTCTGCTCTATCTGCCGGTGCGCGATATCAAGATCATGTCTGCGTAGCGCGAGCGGCAGCGGCTGACGTGCGCTCGGACAGTTGTCCCCTGCCCACTCGTTTTTGTGAGAATACCGCCCCCATGCCTGCAACGACGCCGGACCCGAGGAGCCAATCGCCATGCTGCCGTTGACTGGATACGCTGACCGCCTGTCGGTTCGTCCCGGAGAGACGATCCGATTCCATCTTGCCAATGCGACGAGCGCGGAGGTCCAAGCGAAGCTCGTGCGGGTCATCTGCGCAGACGGCAACCCGGCCGGCCCCGGTGTCATTGTCGAGCCTGTCGCGAGCCCCCCCGCCGTGTGCGCGGCCGCGGGCGAGGAGCGTTCCCCGCAAGGCTCGTTTGCACGCATCGAGGACGCCCGGCGCTGCTTCGGAGAGGGCAGCTTCTCGGTGACGTGCCTCGTCCATCCGACACGGATCGAGAGCGGGCGCCAGGCGATCGCCTCGCGTACCGGCGCCGGTGTACCGAGCGGGTTCACCCTCGCAATCGACGAACGGGGCCGGCTTTGCGCGTCGATCGGCGATGGTGCGGCGATTCGCGACGTGGCGGTGGTCTCGAAACCGCTCGTCGAGCGGGAGTGGCATGCCGTGTGGCTCGTCGTGGACACCGATGCCGGCGAGGTGAGCGTCGGGTGGGTGGCGATGTCGCCCCGGTTCGGCGAGATGCGCGCGCCGCACGCCGCGCGAGCTGCGTTCCCCGCCGGCGCCTCTCCCCCCGCGAGCACCCCGATGCTGCTGGCGGCCTCAAACCATGTGGTTCCCGCCCATCACTTCAACGGCAAGCTCGAGGCGCCCGCGATATTCGATCGCCCGCTCACCGGAGACGAGGTCGATACGTTCGCCAGCGGCGGTGCCGTCGCCGGCGCAAGCGCGTGCTGGGACTTCTCGCGCGGCGTGGAATCGAGCCGTATCGAAGACACCGGCCCCCACGGGCTCCACGGTTCGCTCGTCAACGTTCCGGCCCGAGGCATGACCGGCTCGCGGTGGAGCGGGCGCGAGATGTGCTGGCGGCACGCTCCGCACGAGTACGCGGCGATCCACTTTCACGAAGACGACATCGACGACTGCGGCTGGCCGGCGGCGTTCGAGTGGACGGTGCCCGAGGGCACGCGATCGTCGACCTATGCGCTGATGCTCTCGGCGGCCGATGCCCGGGAGAACATCCCGTTCTTCGTGGTGCCGCCGAAGGGGGCGCGCACTGCGCCCATCGCGGTGCTCGTGTCGACTTTCACGTACACGATCTACGGGAATCACGCTCGTCCCGACTGGACCGGCGATCCGCAGTTCAGCAAGGACTGGAAGGCACTGGCCACGGCATGGCATGCCTACCCGCACAACCCCGGCGACCATACCGAGTATGGGCTCTCGACCTACAACTTCCACACCGACGGCAGCGGGATCTCGATCGCATCCTGGCATCGGCCGATGCTGAACGTGCGCATCGGCTACATCACCTACCCGCATCCGGAGCTCCGCGGATCGGGCATGCGCCACTTCCCCGCCGACACCCACCTCACCGCATGGCTCGAGGCGAAGGGGTACGACTACGACATCGTCACCGATCTGGAGCTGCACGACGAAGGCGTCGAGGTGCTGAAGAATTACCGGGTGGTCACGACCGGCTCGCATCCCGAGTACCACACCCGAGAGACCCTGGATGCGCTCGAAGCCTACCGCGACGGCGGCGGGCGGCTGTGCTACCTCGGCGGCAACGGGTTTTACTGGAAGGTCGCCCTCTCGCCCGAGAAGCGCGGCGTCATCGAGATCCGCCGCGGCGAAGGCGGCATTCGCGCGTGGGCGGCGGAGCCCGGGGAGTACTACAACCAGTTCGACGGCGAGTACGGAGGGCTGTGGCGCCGCAACGGCCGCCCCCCGCAGAACCTCTGTGGGGTTGGCTTCACCGCCCAGGGTCACTACCTGGGGTCGTACTATCGCAAGCGCCCGGAAGCCGGCGACCCGAGAGTCGCGTGGATGTTCGAAGGCATCGGCGGCGAGATTTTCGGCGACCACGGCCTCGGCGGCCACGGCGCGGCAGGATTCGAGCTCGACCGCGCCGACAAGCGGCTCGGGACACCCTCTCATGCGGTGGTCGTCGCAAGCTCGGAGAACCACCCGCCGGATGCACCGTGGGTGCTCGTGCCCGAGGAGCATCTCACCCACACCGTCACGTGGCCGGGCGAGCCGATCGAGAAGCTGATCCGCGCCGATCTCACCTTCTTCGAGACCCCGGAGGGCGGCGCGGTGTTCTCCACCGGGTCCATCACGTTCTGCGGCAGCCTGCCGAGCGACAATTTCGACAACGACGTCTCGCGGCTGCTCGCGAACGTGCTCGATCGTTTTCTCGATCCGGAACGGTTCGAGATGCCGGACGAACGCGCCTGAGGCGCCGCCGCGGCCCCTGACGGCTGCCTTTCGCTTCCACTATGATCCTGTTCAATCATCATCCGCTTGGCGGAGGATCAAGCTCAATACCGAGCATGTTTCGGTCGACGCGTGCATTGACATGATCGTCGCGATGACCGCTCGCCCGGAGAACCAACCCACCGCGGCGTCGACCGCCAAGCTCGACCACATGATCAAGCTTGCGCATGTGCGGTCCGCACTGCGGCGCAGTGAAATCACCAACCGCCCCACGCCCTCGTTGACGATCGAGCTCGACCAGGAATCGGGCGAGCTGCTGCTGAGCGGCGTGGCCGATGATCAGGCATTCAAGGACGAGGCCGAGCGGCTCGCGCGCGAGGTGCCCGGGATCACCTCGGTACGTAACGAGCTCATCGTGTTGCGTGTGGTCCTCGGTCCGTAACCGGCTTGCATTTCCGGTCGTCGACTCCATCTGATGTACAGAGAGGGAGCAAATGCGAAGGCGCAAGTGCTCCACGACAACGCAGCTTCCACCGGCAAACACAAGCAAAGGCTCGATGCATCATGACCACTCTTGCCAACCGGCTGCCGACACCGGCCGCGGACCTCCAGCGTTACCTGCGGGCGGTGTACGCATTCCCGTTCCTGACCGCCGATGAGGAACGGGATCTGGCCACCCGTTTCCGGCGCGACGACGACCTTGATGCGGCATGGCGGCTCGTCACCTCGCACCTGCGCTACGTCGCGAAGGTGGCGCGCGGCTATCGCGGCTACGGCCTTCCTCAGGAGGATCTGATCCAGGAGGGCAACATCGGCCTGATGAAGGCGGTCAAGCGCTTCGACCCCACCGTCGGGGTCCGGCTCGTCTCATTCGCGATGCACTGGATCCGGGCCGAGATCCACGAGTTCGTGCTCCGCAACTGGCGCATCGTCAAGGTCGCGACGACCAAGGCCCAGCGCAAGCTCTTCTTCAATCTTCGGGGCGCGAAGCAGCGTCCCGGCGCGCTCTCGCGCGAAGAGGTCAACGAGATTGCGAGCGACCTCGCCGTGCGTCCGGAGGACGTCATCGAGATGGAGCGCCGGCTCGAGGCGCATGATGTAGCGTTCGACGGCCTGGTCGACGACGACGAACACCCGGCCCCCGCGGCATTCATCGCCGACTCGGCCCTCGACCCGTCGGAGTCCGTCGAGAAAGCGGAGTGGAGCGAATTGGCGGCGAAGCAGCTACGGTCCGCGCTGGAGGGCCTCGATGAACGCACCCGGGACATCGTGAGGCGGCGCTGGCTCACCGAGCCCAAGGCGAAGCTGCGCGAGCTCGCGCAGGAGTACGGGGTGTCCGCCGAGCGTGTGCGCCAGATCGAGGCGCAAGCACTTCGGGAGCTCAAGGACACGCTCGCATCCGCATCCCTCGCCTGAGCCTGACCTGCATTTCGCACCGGCTCACGACGCGCCCGCGCGGGATGAGCCTCGGCGCCGACGCGGCGAGAGCGGTGTCGAGTGTCTGCCCAATACGCGGTAGCGAGCGCCGCCTGCCGGGACGCGGTGCGTCAAGCCATATCGTTCACACCCGGCCCGCACCGGTCAGGTGCGCGAGAATCTCGATAAAGATCGAAAGTCCGTCCCGGCGCCGATGCCGAAGACGTGGAGCACGAACGCGTAGACGAGCGCGGTCTCCTTGAGCCGATCGAACCTTCCCGCCGCGCCCCCGTGCCCCGCTTCCATGTTGGTGTGCAGTACCAGCAGGCGCTCGTCGGTCTTCGTCGCGCGCAGCTTCGCCACCCACTTCGCGGGCTCCCAGTAGGTGACGCGGGGGTCGGTGAGTCCCGCGGTCGCGATAATGTGCGGGTAGTCTTTGGCTTCGATGTTGTCGTACGGGCTGTACGCGGCGATGCAGTCGTACGCCGCCTCGCTCTCGAGCGGGTTGCCCCACTCCGGCCACTCCGGGGGGGTGAGGGGCAGGGTGTCGTCGCAGATGGTGTTGAGCACGTCGACGAACGGCACCTCGGCGATCACCGCGTGGAACAACTCCGGCGCCATGTTCGTGCACGCTCCGACCAGCAGACCACCGGCGCTGCCGCCGTGGATCGCAATGTGGCCGTTGCGGGTGAAGCCGTGCTCGACGAGCGCGTGCGCGGCCGCGATGAAGTCGCGGAACGTGTTGGTCTTCTTCGCGAGCTTGCCGTTGGTGTACCAGGCATAGCCGCGTTCGGTGCCGCCGCGCACGTGCGCGATCGCATAGACGAAGCCGCGGTCGACGAGGCTCAGGCGCGTTGTGCCGAACGATGTCGGCATCGACATCCCGTACGAGCCGTACCCGTAGAGGAGCAGAGGGGCGGAGCCGTCGATTGCGGTGTCCTTGTGGTGCAGCAGGGAGATCGGCACCGGCTCGCCGTCGTGAGACGTGGCCGTGATGCGGCGGGTGACGTAGTCGGCGGGGTCGTGGCCGCTCGGCACTTCCTGCACCTTGCGCACGACGCGTTCCCGGGTGCGCATGTCGTAGTCGAATACGTGCTCGGGGGTGGTCATCGACGAGTACGTGAACCGCAGCGTATCGGTCTCGAACTCGTAGCCGCCGGCGAGCCCGAGGTTGTAGGCCTCCTCTTCGAACGCGATCGCATGCTCCTCGTCGCTTTCAAGGTCGCGCACCACGATCCGGGGCAGGGCGTTCTCGCGCTCGAGCCGCACGAGCCACCGTGCGTACACCACGAATCCGACAATCAGCACGCCGGGGCGGTGCGGCACGAGATCGACCCAGTGCGCACGGCCCGGCGATGCGATCGGGGCCTCGACGATCTTGAAGTCCTCGGCGCCGTCGGCGTTGGTGAGAATGATCAACCGGTCGCCGTGGTGGGAGACGTCGTACTCGGTGTTCGGATCGCGCTTGGCGACGAGGGCCGGTGCGCTATCGGGCCGATCCGCCTCGATGAGCCGCACCTCGCTCGTGACATGGTCGTGCGCGTCGACCACCAGGAACCGGCGCGATTCGGTGACCGAGACATTGAGGAAGAACCCCGCGTCCGGCTCTTCGTAGACGAGCACGTCGTCCGCGGTATCGGCGCCGAGCCGGTGGCGGAAGACTTTGCACGGGCGGTGATTGTCGTCGAGCACGGTGTAGAACAGCGTTTGATGGTCCGCGGCCCACTCGAACCCGCCCGAGCACCGCTCGATCACGTCGTCGAGAGGCTGCTCCGACTCCAGATCCTTGACCAGCAGGGTGTAGAACTCCGAGCCGTTCTCGTCGACGGTCCAGGCGAACCGCCGGTGGTTCCAGGAATGGCCGCGGCCGCCGACGCGGTAGTAGCTCTTGCCCTCGGCCTCGGCGTCGCCGTCGAGCAGAACCTGCTCGCCCGCGGTATCGGCGACAGTGTCGCCCGCGGTGTGATCGGAGATATCGCCGCCCCTGCCTCCCGCGGCGTCGCGGACGGGATCGCCCGCCTGCCGCCGGCACACCACCGGGTGCTGCCCCCCTTCGCGGTAGCGGTGGTAGTACTCCCACGCACCGTCCTTCGCCGGGACGCTGGAATCGTCTTCCTTGATGCGCCCGCGGAACTCGTCGAACAGCGCCGCGCGGAGGGCCTGGGTTGGAGCAAGCGCCGCGTCCTTGTAGGCGTTCTCGGCTTCGAGGTACGCACGGATGTCCGACCGCAGCACGGTGGGATCGCGCATGACCTGCTGCCAGTTCTCGTCCTTGAGCCAAGCGTAGTCGTCGGTGCGGCGGCGACCGTGCGAGAGGGGGCAGGCGACCGGCTTGCGGGGCGCGATTGGTGGGTAAGATGACATGGACTGGTTCTCCCAACCCGGCGGGTGGGCTCAGCGGGAAAGTCGGTTTCTATTGTTTCATCAGTAGCTTCGTAATGTATGCTGAAACATGGGGATTTCGTCGCCTGCCGCCCGGTGACGGGATGATGATCGGGACTCCGCGCTCCGCACCAACGATGGCCGACGACATCCCAACCGCACGCGAAAAGCGCATGGCGCGGGACTACTTCTTTCCCACGCCGGTCTACCACACCGATCTCGCGCGAGCGCTGGACCTCAACGCGCGTCTCGTCGCCGACATCCGCGCGTGGCGGGAGCGGGACCCAGGAGGGACGTTCCGCTCGAACACGCCGCAGCTCGGGGGCTGGCACAGCGCGACCGACATGCACTTGCGGGCGGAGTTCACCGACCTCATCTGCGAGGTCTTCGAGCTGCTCCACGGTGTGTTCACGGACCAAGGCTACGATAACGCCTACGAGCCGGTGTGCGACTCGATGTGGGCGAATATCAATCCACGCGGCGCGTTCAATCGCCATCACACCCATCCGCATGCACTGTGGAGCGGCGTGTACTACGTCCGCACCCCGGACGACTGCGGTCTGCTCTGCCTCACCGATCCGCGCCCGCAGGCGCATGTGATCACCCCGTACTTCGATCCGAAGCGCCGCTCCGCCCATTCCTGGGTAGAGGTCTACTACCAGCCGGTGGCCGGCCGGCTAATCGCCTTTCCCGGATGGCTCGTCCACTCGACGCACCCGAATCTGGCGGCCGCCGGTCCGGAAGGGGAAAGGGCCCGGCGTGGAGGCGCGGACGAACGCGCAGAGGCGGGCAGCGAAGGCGCCGTGCCGGAGGAAGTGGGCAACCCCGCCCTCGAGCGAATCAGCGTCAGTTTCAACTTCCGGCAGCGGCGCAAGGGAATCGTGCCGGCCGCCGCCCCGGCCAACGAGGTGGTGAGGGCGGATCTGCTGGCGAGGTGACTCTTGGGCGATGGGAAAGAATCTCGGCGACTGTCGACCCATCACTCGGACAGTGAGCATGTGCGGGCAATTGGCCGCCGGCGCCATTTCGGGGCCGCGCCGATGCGCAATGAGAACTCGGGGACGGGAAGGGCACCGGAAGAACACCAACGACGCGAACAATGACAGGAATCATGGGCTCCTCCGGACCCTCACGAGCCATCCACACGTCTGGGGTTCGAGAGGTGCGTTCTGTCCATGTGGACATCACGACACGTGGAGCCAAGGAGGTTGACGATGTTCGAAGGATTCACGACCGCCCGCGTCGACGTCAACAGCGTCGGTCTGCACGTGGTGCACGGCGGCAGCGGCAGCCGCCTCGCCGTTCTGCTCCTGCACGGCTATCCGCAGACCCACGTCATGTGGCACAAGATCGCGCCCGAGCTTGCCCGCACCCACGCCGTCATCGCGCCGGATATGCGCGGCTACGGCGACAGCGACAAGCCGAAGGCGGCGCCGGGCGATCACTCGGTGTACTGCAAGCGCACCACCGCGAACGATCTCGTCGCGATGATGGTCACCCTCGGACACCATCGCTGGCACGTCGTCGGGCACGATCGCGGCGCGCGGGTCGCACATCGCATGGCGCTCGATCACCCCGGTCGGGTCGCGAGCTTCACTTCGCTCGACGTGGTGGCGTCGCAGGCGGCGTTCGAAGGCATGGACGCGCCGATGGCGTTCGCATGGTTTCACTGGAACCTGATGCGCCAGCCGCACCCCCTGCCGGAGACACTCATCGGCAACAGCGCCAAGGTGTACTTCGACTTCCTGATGGAACGCTGGTGTGCAACCCCCGGTGCGATCAGCGCAGAAGCCCGTGCCGAGTACGAACGGTGCTTCTGCAATCAGGAGACCGTCGATTCGACCTGCGCCGAGTACCGATCGATCGAGCTCGATCTCCGGCACGACGAAGCCGATCGGGGCCGCAAGCTCACCTGCCCGATGCTCGTGCTGTGGGGCACGGACACGACGAAGCGGCCCGGCTGGCAAACCGGGGCGAAGCTCGACATGCTCGATACCTGGTGCGAACGGGCGGAAAGCGTGCGCGGGCACGGACTCGACTGCGGGCACTTCGTACCCGAGGAGCGGCCCGGCGAGGTGGTCGCTGCGCTGCTCGCTCTCTACGCGGAAATCGACGGCGCGGAATAGCGCCCCCGATCGAGGCGGCACCGGAAGCAGGGGCTGTTCATGCGGCAGGCTCAACACGGGCGATTCGCACGTACCGGCATCGATCCCGTTCATGGACGATATCGTCCTCCGAGCACGTCAACGGCGGGGACCTTGCATAGCCGAACACCCATTTCCCACAGCGCGAGCAGCGGGTAGTCGTTGCGTGCCCGTTTGCGGCCGAATTCCTGTGCGCCGCCGGTCGCGGTGTGCTGCTTCACCGAGGTACACGACGAAGCGCGGGGGCGGGATTCCGGAAAACTCGGATCCGGCGACACCGGACCGGGACGCGAACGTGAAGGCGTGTTCGACGTTCATCCCTGCCGGCCGGTCATCGCGGTGGCTCGATGAACTCCACCGTGATGCCGTCGCCGTCAACCAGATAGACGACCCTTGCACCCGCGTTCGGCCCCTGGTCGACGCTGTAGACCGAGCCGCGCGGGGAGAACCCGTGCTCGGCCGCGGCGGTGATGGCGGCGTCGATGTCGTCGACGTCGTAGGCAACGTGGGCGAAACCGGTGTCGCACGGACTCGACTCCACCTTGCCGCGGTCGGCCGGCGCGAGATACTCGATGAGCTCGATGCTGTGCCCGGGTCCCCGCACGTAGGCGATCATGACCTCGCTGCCCTCGACGCCGGTGATGCGCTCGATGGCGGCCGGGTCGCGCGGGGCCTTGGAAGTGACCTCGAAGCCGAGCGCGTCGCGAAAGAACGCCACGGTGCGGTCGAGACTCGACACCGTGAAGCTCGTGTGGTTGGTCGAGAGCACCTTGAAGCCGGACATGGGGTCGCTCCTTCCTTCGGTTGAATGACTCGATCCCCGTGGCTCCCGGGGCCGACGTGAGACCAACGTGGGGCCGACATGGGGCCGACGTAAAGATGACAAGGAGTCCGATGCTGATCGAGTGTAACCCGTGCTACGAGCGATTGTGCTCCGCAAACGGCAAGGTCGCGATCTCGTCCATCGGCGGCGCATTGTCCAGCGCCGAGATCCGGGCGATCTTCATGGCCGGCGCGTCGGTCAGATCCGCGCTCGCGATTCATGCCCGGCCAAGTTCAGAGCCCGGCCTCATCGGCCTGAGCACCAGTCCGAATATCCGTCGATACCGAGTGGATTGCCTCTTCGAGGATATCGAACATCTCGTCGATTTGTCCCTCGGTGATGATCAGCGGCGGCGAGAACACGCACATGTTCATCAACGGCCGCACGATCAGACCGAGCTCTTCGCATTTGCGGTCGATGCGGCTGCCGAACTCCCTGTCGAGCGCGAGCCGGTCGCCATCCCCGGAGAACCGGCCTTCGACGCAGCCGACCAGGCCCATGCCCCGGGTGTCGCCGACGATGGGCGACTTCCGCAGTGCGTGGAGCCGGGCCAGGAAATGGGGGGAAACGGTGCGCACGTGCTCCAGCAGCGCCTCCCGCTCGAAGATCGCGATGTTCTCGATGGCCGCGGCACAGGACACGGGATGGCCGGAATACGTGTATCCGTTCGAGAACAGGACATTCTCCTGCCCCGGTCCGGTGACTTGTTCCAGCAGCCGATCGGAGATCAGGCACGCGCCGAGCGGGAGGTAGCCGGAGGTCAGTCCCTTGGCGCAGGTCAGCAGGTCCGGCTGAATGCCGAACACCTCCTCGGACGCGAACCAGTGGCCGAGACGCCCGAAGCCGGTGACCACCTCATCGGAGATGTAGAGGATGTCGTGGGCGCGGCAGATCTCCAGACAGCGCCGGTGGTATCCGGGTGGGGGAATGATGACGCCGCCCGACGCCAGGATCGGCTCTGCGATAAAGGCGCCCACATTGTCGGCGCCGAGCTCGGCGACCGCGTTCTCGAGGTCCGCGATCTTCTCGTCGCACCAGGCGTCGAGCTCCGTGTCGTCCGGCCGCAGCGCCGGGTTCACGTCCGGGAGGAAGCGAACCCGCGACCGGTCCATGTCCATCCAGCTCTGGTTGCGTTCCTTTCCCGTCACCGACGCGGCGAGAAAGGTCGAACCGTGATATGCCTTCTCTCGGGAGAGCACGATCTTCTTGTCCGGCCGGCCGAGGCGATTGTTGTAGAAGTGCATGAACCGGAGCGCGGTATCGACCGCGGTGGATCCGCCGGTGGTGAAGAACACGTTGTTCAGATCGCCCGGCGCCAGGTCGGCGAGCTTCCTCGCGAGCACCGCGGACGGTTCGCTCGCGGTGTTCCAGGGCGAGTGATAGGAGAGCTGCATGACCTGCTCGGCGATGGCGTCGGCCATCTCGCGGCGGCCGTACCCGATCTGCGAGCACCACATGCCGCCCGGGCCGTCGATCAGCCGTTTGCCGGTTGAGTCGTAGACGTAGATACCCTCGGCTCGGGCCGAAATCGTCCGG
>JAKZYK010000270.1:0-5542 GCA_047514485.1 Gammaproteobacteria bacterium | reverse complement strand
TTTTATCCTGACTATCAAGGTTGCGGTTCATCCTCCCCGAATGGTTTACGGCGTATCGAGGCGAATACGCGGGTACCAACTGCGCCGCCGCGGGCGGTGCGCCATTCGATTCGGAGCCGCCGCCCGTGCCCGGCCGGGGTGATGGCCAGAAGGCAGTCGAGCTCCGGCAGTCCTCCGTGCCCGCGCTCAGGCCATTCGACGAGACACGCGGCAGACTCCGAGACGAGATCGCGGATCGCGATGTACTCGAGCTCGTCGGGATCGGCGATCCGGTACAGATCGAGATGCCAGATGCAGCCGATACGCGTCTCGTAGGGCTCCGCGATGGTGTAGGTGGGGCTGCGTACCGTCCCGCCCACTCCCAACGCCCGCAGCGACGCGCGCGCCAGCGTGGTCTTGCCGGCGCCGAGGCCGCCGGTAAGCCCGACGACGGCGGCGGCGCCCGCGTGCCGCAGCCCCAGGACCGTTTCGAGCGCGTGTCCGAGCGCCTGTCCCGCCCGCTCCGTCGCAGCCGCGTCGGGCAGGGAGATTACGCCGTCAGGCGCCGGCGGCCGGGCTTCGCTCATCCCCGGCTCCAGACGCCAGGCATCAGAGCCGGTCCACGAGCGGGCGAAGCGCCGAGATCACGTCGCCCGCGAGCATGCCGCGCTCTCCATCCCGGGCCGCCGCGTCTCCCGCCGCCGCGTGCAGGCAGGCGCCCGCCGACGCGGCATCGAACGCGCTGCAACCCTGGGCGAGCAGCGCCGCTACGACACCGGTGAGAACGTCTCCCATCCCGCCGCTTGCCATTCCCGGATTGCCGCCCTCGCACACGCGGGGCACCGCCCCCGGCTCGGCGACGATCGTGCCCGCGCCCTTGAGCAGCCACGTCCCGGGGTACGCCTCGGCAAGCGCCCGCGCCGCGGAGAACCGATCCGACTCCAGCGCGCCGGCGGTCTCGCCGAGGACCCGGCCCGCCTCCGCGGGGTGAGGGGTGTAGACGACGGCGCGCGCCGCCATGCCGGGCCACGCGACCGAGCCCTGCGCCAACAGGTTGATCGCATCGGCGTCGATCACCAGCGCCCGATCGGTGGCGACGACCCGATCGAGCAACGACGCCCCCCACTCGCCCCGCCCGAGTCCCGGGCCCACCGCGACGACCGAGGCGCGGTCGAGCAGCGGATCGAGGGCATCGGGCGACTCGATCCCCTGCACCATCATCTCGGGCCGTGAAGCCACGAGCGCCGCGACATGCCCGGGACGCGTCGCGACACTCACCAGCCCCGCGCCGGTGCGGCCGGCGGCCTCGCCGGCGAGCCGCGCCGCGCCGGCGAACCCATGGTCGCCGCCGACGACCAGCACGTGACCGAACTGCCCCTTGTGAGCGTCGCGGCGGCGAGGGCCGATCAACCCGGCGCAGTCCGCGAACGCCATCCGTCGGGCGGAAACCTCCACCTGCGCGAATACGTGTCCGGGCACACCGAGATCCCGGTACACGATCTCCCCTGCACACCCGCGTCCTTCGCGGGTGAACAGGCCCTGCTTCAAGCCAATGAAGCTCACGGTCACTGCGGCGCGGACCGCACCGCCGAGCACGCGGCCGGTGTCGGCGTGGATCCCGGAAGGAATGTCGAGCGCCAGCACCGGGGCAGGAGTTGCGTTCATCGCCCGCACCGCCTCCGCCGCCGGCCCGGAGACATCGCGGGTGAGACCGGTGCCAAACAACGCGTCGACGATGACGCCGACGTTCTCCGCGATCCCGCGGGCCGAGGCCAGGGCTGGAGTCGGGGCCGAGGCCAGATTCGGAGCCGCCTCCAGCATGCGCCGGTACGCAGTGCGCGCATCGCCCGCGATTCGCCCCGGATCGCCGATCAGGCTGACCGAGACCGAAAGCCCTTCGTGCGCCGCGAGCCGCGCCACCACGAAGCCGTCGCCGCCGTTGTTGCCCGGTCCTGCGACTACCGTCACGCGGCGTGCGGCTGGCCACCGTTCGCGCAGCACCCGGAAGGATTCGAGCCCCGCGCGCTCCATCAGATCGATGCCGGGGATCCCGCCCGCCTCGATCGCCTGACGATCGAGCGCGCGCACGTCGCAGGCCCGGTACAGCGCGGTCGGGAGCATAGAGCGGCTCGACAGGCAGGCGTGGCTACGGTGCTCAGTCGAGCCGCAGCAGCTCGTCGCGGTAGAAGCGGAGCTCGGCGATCGAGCCGCGGATATCCTTCAACGCGCGATGCTCGGCACGCTTTACGAACTTCTGCGCCGTCTCCGGGGCCCAGCGCAGGCACAGCTCCTTCAGGGTGCTCACGTCGAGGTTGCGATAGTGGAAGAAGCGCTCGAGCCTCCGCATGTAGCGGTGGAGGAAGCGTCGATCGAGACAGACGCTGTTCCCGCACATCGGCGACGTTTGCGCAGGGACGTACCGCCCCACGAACTCAAGGGTGCGCTTCTCGGCCTCTTGTATCATGCAGGTGCTCGCGAGCACCCGCCCGGTGAGCCCCGAGCGGCCATGCTGCTCGGTGTTCCACTCGTCCATGGCGGCGAGGACATCGGCGGCCTGATGAATCACGATCTCCGGACCTTCCGCGAGCACTTCGAGCGACGTATCGGTCACGATCGTGGCGATCTCGATGATGCGCTCGGTATCGGGATCGAGACCGGTCATCTCGAGATCGATCCAGACGAGGTTCGCAGAATCCCGCGCCATCGTCAGATCGCGTCGCGCCGCGCCGTAATCGCCCGGGCGAGGGTGCCGCCGTCGACGAACTCGAGCTCCCCGCCCATCGGAACCCCCTGCGCGATGCGGGTCGCCCGAATGCTGCGTTCGCGGACCATCTCCGCGAGATAGTGCGCCGTCGCCTCGCCTTCGACCGTCGATGAGGTCGCGAGGATGACCTCGGTGATCCCGCCGCCGTCGAGCCGCCGCTCGAGCTGATCGAGACCGAGCTCGGCCGGCCCGATCCCGTCGAGCGGCGACAGATGCCCCATCAGCACGAAGAACATCCCCTGGTACACGGTGGACGCATCGATCGCGGCCATGTCCGCCGGCGTCTCCACCACGCACAAGGTTCGGGGATCGCGGCGCGGAGATGCGCAGACCGGGCAGAGCGCATCCTCGCTGAGGGTCCGGCACGACTCGCACCGCCCCACCACGGTGACTGCCTCCTCGATCACCCGCGCAAGCTCACGCGCCGCTTCCCGGTTGCGCTCGAGCAGATGGAAGGCCATGCGTTGGGCGGTTTTGGGCCCCACCCCGGGCAGACACCGCAGCGCCCCGATGAGACGGCTGATGAGAGGACTCAGCGCCATCGGCCGAGGATCTAGAAGGGCAGCTTCAATCCGGGCGGGAGATTGAGAGCGGACCCGAGCCCGGAGAACCGATCGCGCGTCTGGGTCTCTACCTTGTGGACCGCGTCGTTCACCGCGGCCGCGATCAGATCCTCGAGCATCTCCTTGTCCTCGCTCATCAGCTCCGCGTCGATCCGCACCGAGCGCACGTCGTGCCGACCCGTCATCGTGACACTGACCATGCCGGCGCCCGCCTCGCCCACCACCTCCACCGATGCAAGCTCGTTCTGCGCCTGCTGGAGATCCTCCTGAAGCTTCTGTGCCTGCTTCATCAATTGACCGAGTCCGCCTTTCATCGGGAATCGCCTCCGGGATCGACGAAAGAATGCCTGATTGGCTCAGGCCTTGCCGCGACGCGAGGATGTGCCGCCTTGTTCAACAACGCAACTTGCCGGGAACGCAAGGCACCCGGCGGGTTCCACCTGCAACGCGGCGAGGCGCGCACGATGCCTCCTGCAGGCGCGGGATACGATGATGCTCCGCGGCCCGATCAGGCCGGGTTCGGCGAAGTGCCGGCCGGGAACCACGGATCAGTCGACAGGCCGGACGAGAGTGGGATCGACGCGTGCGCCAAACGTCTCGCACAGGATCCGAATCCCGGGATCTTCTTCGATCGCGCGTATCGCCGCCTGCCGCCGACTGACCTCGTCTCGCGCGCGTCCGACTGCCGGAGTCTCGTGGCTCGGTGCGTCCAGCACGATGTCGAGTTCGATCGGGCCGCCGAAGCGCGCCGCGAGCGCACTGCGAAGCACCTCGCGGGCACCGGGGGTGTTGAGCGCTGCGTGCGTGGGGTCGAGCACGATCTTCAGCCGCCGCGTGTTCGCCTCGACGAGGACCGAGTTCGACGCAAGCTGGCCTGCGAGTCCCGACAGCCCGAACCCCTCCACTATGTCGCGCCAGCTACGCGGGGTCATTGATGCCGGATCCAGGGTTACCGGATCCAGACACGCGTCCGCGGTCTCCACCGGCGCCGCGGTCCGCTCGGACACCGTAGTCGGGCTCACCGGCACCACCGCGGGGCCGCCGCCGCTCGTACGGGCTCCGGCTGGAGGCGCGGCGTCATTCGCATCGGGAGTGAATGCAAGCATCCGCAGCACCGTCATTTCCAGGCCGATCCTCGGCTCCGGAACGAGCGCGAGGTCCCGCCGCCCTCTCAGCCCGATCTCGTAGTAAAGCTGCACGTCCTCCGGGGAGAGCCGCTCGGCGAGCCGCGCGCAGGCTTCGGCGAAGTCCGGATCGGGATCGGCCGCACCGGGCACCGCCTGGCGTACCGCGATCCGATGCAGGGTGTTCACGATTTCGCCGAGCACGTCCCCATAGTCCGCGGCGTCGCTCGCGACCGCGGCGACGACCTCCAGGGCGCCGGCCGCATCGTGCGCCGCGACCGCGTCGAGCAGCTCGACGACCCGGCTACGATCGACGGCGCCGAGCATCGCCCGCACGTCCTCCTCCGTCACCGTCCCCGCTCCATAGGCGATCGCCTGATCGAGGAGGCTCAATGCGTCGCGCATGCTCCCTTCGGCCGCCCGCGCCACCAGCTTCACCGCGGGCGTCTCGAAGTCGATCGCCTCCTCGGCGAGGATCCTCTCGAGGTAAGCGCCGATGTCGTCGGCCGGCAGCCGCTTGAGATTGAACTTCAGGCAGCGCGACAGCACCGTGATGGGAAGCTTCTGCGGATCCGTCGTCGCGAGCAGAAACTTCACGTGGGGCGGCGGCTCCTCGAGCGTCTTCAACAATGCGTTGAAGCTCTTCTCCGAGAACATGTGCACCTCGTCGATGAGGTACACCTTGTAACGGCCGCGGGCAGGCGTGAACTGGACGTTGTCCATCAGCTCGCGCGTCTCGTCCACCTTCGAACGTGAGGCCGCGTCGACCTCGAGCAGGTCGATGAACCGGCCCGCGTCGATCTCGACGCACGCACCGCACTCGCCGCACGGTTTCGAGGAGACGCCGGCTTCGCAGTTGATGCATTTCGCAAGGATCCGTGCGAGCGTCGTCTTGCCGACCCCGCGGGTGCCGGTGAAGAGGAAGGCGTGATGGAGCCGGTCCGCGTCGAGCGCATTGACGAGCGCTCGCGCGACGTGGGTCTGCCCGACGAGCTGCTCGAAGTCGCGAGGACGCCACTTGCGGGCAAGCACCTGATAGCTCACGGGGTTCTTCGCTCCGTTGCGGATGGGGTGGCTGCAATGTTGCGAAAGATCACCGATTGGGTACGGTG
>JAKZYK010000269.1:0-5066 GCA_047514485.1 Gammaproteobacteria bacterium | reverse complement strand
ACCGCGCCGATGCGATCCTGCGGGCGGTGGGAATCACCATCTGGGTGGACGACGAAGCACAGCTCGATGCGGTCACCGCGTTGTCCGGGAGTGGCCCCGCCTACTACTTCCTGCTCATGGAGATCATGCAGGCGACGGGTGAGGCGATGGGCCTCGACGCCGATGCGGCCCGGCGGCTCACGTTGCAGACCGCGCTCGGCGCCGCCCGCATCGCGATCGAGAGCGACGAGCCTCCCGCGGTGCTGTGCCAGAGGGTGACCTCGCCGGGTGGCACGACCGAACGCGCGCTCGTCACGATGCGCGACGGCGGCATCGACAAGGTGCTGGCGGACGGCATCCAGGGCGCACGGCAGAGGTCGATAGAGCTCGGAGATGCGTTCGGAGAGTGAAGGTGATCGGGATGAATGAACGAGGGCGAACACCAGATTGGATCTGCGAATCCACGGGCGGCAGGATGTTCGTGCGTTCGCGATTCGGAATCGTTGTCTGAGTCGAACGGCCGAGAGCATGGGCGGACATATCGGCAACGCGGGGACGTTTCTCGTCGAGACCCTGTTCGGGCTCTACATCCTCATCGTCATGCTCCGCCTCCTCCTCCAGTGGACCCGGGCGGATTTCTACAACCCGCTCTCGCAGTTCATCGTCAAAGCGACCCAGCCGGTGCTCGCGCCGATGCGCCGCACGCTCCCGACGATCGGAGGCATCGATCTCGCGTGCGTCGTCCTCCTCGTCGTCCTCCAGTTCGGCGAGCTGTGGATGATCACGGGGATACTCGGCCAACGTGCTCCGGTGAGCGCCATGCTCGTGTTCTCGGTCGCCGAGCTTCTCCAGCTCGCAATCTACGTCTTCCTGTTCTCGATACTGATCCAGGTGGTCATGAGCTGGATCAATCCCGGCGCCTACAATTCGGTGATCGGCGTGCTCTACAGCCTGAACGAGCCGCTGCTCGCGCCGGCGCGGCGGATCGTCCCGCAGATCGGAGGGCTCGATCTGTCGCCGATCGTGGTGATGGTGGCCCTCCAGCTCGCGGCGATTCTCCTCGTCGGCCCCCTTCGGCAGCTCGCGGGCATGCTCGGCTGAGCGGGCGTAGGGCTCGCGCCCCGCGGTGTCGTAGTGGCACCGCACGAGAGAGCGTTCATCAAGTTCGCGTGCGCTCGGGGCTCTGCGCTTCGGTGAGTTCGTGCTCGAGTCCGGCCGCACGAGCCCGTGTTCTTTCAACCGCGCGGGGTTTGCGAAGGGGGTGCGGGGATGTGCGCCGGCAGCGCGCTCTCCCCTACAGCGGAAGGCGCCCCTGGAGTGCGTCGAGGCCGCGGCGGCAGTGCTGGTAGTCGGGGATGGCGCCGCTCACCATCGCCCAGAAACGCGGCGAGTGATCCATGTGCCGGAGATGGCACAGCTCGTGGACGACGACATAGTCGGCCAACGCACCGGGCACCATCATCAAGCGCCAGTTCAGGCTCACGGTTCCCTTGCCGGAGCAGCTCCCCCATCGCGAGCGCTGCCCGCGGATCGTCACTCTCGACGGGCGCACACCGAGCCGCGGCGAGTAGTGCTCGACTCGACCGGCGAGATGGGTCGCGGCTTCACGGCGATACCAGCTCTCGATCAGTGCGCGCAGCTCGTCGTCGCCGAGCGACGTGGTGCTGACCCGCAGGACCGTCCCCCGGCGCTCCACGCGGCCCCGCCACGACCGGGCATTGGCGAACAGATCGACCTGGGCCCGCGGCCGAACATCGAGGCGCAACGATTCGTCGAGCAGCGGAAGGTGGGCGCCGGTGACGAGACGCGGCCGTTGCGCGAGCTTCTCCCGCACGCTGTCCAGGCTCTGCACGACCCATTGGGCGTTCTCGCGCAGTAACTCCCGTGCCTTCGCCAGACTGAACCGCCACGGAGCGCGCACCTCGATTGTCCCTTCGTCGTTGACGAGGATGTGCACGTGGCGCCGGCGCGGCACTCGCTTGAATGCGTAGGGCACCTCGACTGCGCCCAGCCGTACGGTGTCCCTGCGTTCGATCGTCGCTCCCACCGATCGTCTCGGTTATCTAGCGAAACACCGCATCGGCGATCATCGCCCACTGGCGGCCCAGATCTTCGGTCGGACGGCGGCGCAGTCCGCTGGAGCTGAATTGATGCAACCGGCCGAGGACGAACGCGACGATAAGGTTTGCACTCACACCCGCGTGGCTTCGCTGGGTAAGGCACGCGTCGCCGGCGTCGCGGATGATCATCCGAAGCTGGGTCTCGATCCGGTCGAAGAATCGGGTGACCCGCTCCAAGAGCGCCCGATCCTCCCCCACCAGCGCTTCGCCGATGAGCACGCGCGTGATCCCGGCGTTGTGCTCCGCGAATCCGAGCACCACACCGACGATCCGCTCGCAGCAGCGCCGCGCGGTGTCGGGCTCTTCGGCGAGGATCTCGCGTACGATCCCGAACACTGCCTCCTCGGCGAACTCGATGAGAGCCTCGAACATCGCGGCCTTGCCGGAGAAGTGGCGGTAGAGAGCCGCCTCCGACACCCCCACCACGCCGGCGAGGCGCGCGGTTGTGATTCTCGACGCCGGATGAAGCTCGATCTCCCGGGCGAGGGCCTCGAGGATCTGCTGGCGGCGCGGGATCGGTTGGGAATCGGTCAAGACCGGGCCCGCCGGCTGATGAACGTCCCCATGCCCGCGCTCGTGAACACCTCGAGCAGCACCGCGTGCTCGACCCGGCCGTCGATGATCTGAGCGGTGTGGACGCCGCCCTGCACCGCGTCGAGAGCGCACCTTACCTTCGGCAGCATCCCGCCGGCGATGGTGCCGTCCGCGATCAATGCCTCCACTCCCTTGACGTCCAGCGCCGTGATCAGCTCGCCTTCCCGGTCGAGCAGGCCGGGCGTATTGGTGAGGAGCACGAGCTTCTCCGCCGCTAGCGCCTCCGCGAGCTTTCCGGCCACGAGGTCGGCGTTGATGTTGTAGGACATGCCTCCGTCGCCCACCCCGATCGGTGCGATGACCGGGATGAAGTCGCCGCGCGCGAGGTGCTCCAGCACGCCGGTGTCGATGCTCGCGACCTCGCCGACGTGGCCGATGTCGATGATCTCGGGGGCTTCGAGCTCCGGGCGGCTCCGGGTCATGGTGAGCTTGCGGGCGTGGATGAGCCTGCCGTCCTTCCCGGTGAGCCCGACCGCGTTGCCGCCGTGACCGTTGATGAGGTTCACGATCTCCTTGTTGACGAGGCCGCCGAGCACCATCTCGACGACATCCATGGTCTCGGAGTCGGTGACGCGCATGCCGTCGACGAACCGCGATTCCTTGCCGATACGCTCGAGCAGCCTGCCGATCTGCGGGCCGCCGCCGTGCACGACCACCGGCTTCACGCCCACCAGCTTCATCAGGACGATGTCGCGTGCGAAGCTGCTCTTGAGCGCATCGCCCTCCATCGCCGCGCCGCCGTACTTGATGACGACGGTCTTGCCTTGGAACCGCTGAATGTACGGCATCGCCTCGGCGAGAACCTTCGCGGTTCGCACCGCTGCTTTCGAGTTGCGGCTCACGGGATGGCGCCTCTCAGTCACGAAAGCGGCGATGCAGCGAGCCATGGTTCACGGTGCCGATGCAACAACGCGGCCCGCGCGCACCGGGCAGCCCGGCGAGCGTGGCTTCTCTGGCTGGAACACTGGCCTGCATCCTCCGACTCGACATCGCCATGACTCAGAACGGCAGCTTCAGTGAGGGTTCGATGGAGAGCAGCACGCGTCTGAACTCCCCCTTGATGCGTTCGAGGGCGTCGTCGTCCACCCCCTCGAATCGCAGCACGAGACTCGGCTCGGTGTTCGAAGCGCGGGCGAGCCCCCATCCGTCGGCGAAGTCGACCCGCAAGCCGTCGATGGTCGTCTTCCGCGCACCGGCGAAGTAGTCACCGGCAAGCAGCGACTCGACGAGCCGCACCTGCCCGCCTTCGCCGACCGCCAGTCGGAGTTCCGGGGTGCTCTTCGCGGCCGGGAACTGCGCGAAGACCCGGGACGAGGGCTCGCCGAGGCCGATGAGAATCTGCACCAGGCGGGCGGCGGCGTAGAGAGCGTCGTCGAAACCGTACCAGCGGTCCGCGAAGAAGATGTGCCCACTCATCTCGCCGGCGAGCGGCGCGCCGGTCTGCCGGAGCCTGGTCTTGATGAGGGAGTGGCCCGTCTTCCACATGACGGGTCTGCCCCCGAGCTTCGCAATCTGATCCGAGAGCAGGCTCGAGCACTTCACGTCGAAGACGATCTCGGCCCCGGGATGGCTCGACAGCACGTCACGGGCGAACAGCATCATCTGCCGGTCCGGCCAGATGATGGTCCCCTCGCCGTCGACAACGCCGAGGCGGTCTCCGTCGCCATCGAACGCGAGACCGAGATCCGCCCCGTGCTCGCGCACCGACGCGATCAGGTCCCGGAGATTCGCCGGCACGCTCGGATCGGGATGGTGATTGGGGAAGTCGCCGTCGACGTCGCAGTAGAGCTCGACGACGTCGTGGCCAAGCGCCTTGAACAACCTCGGCGCGACATCTCCCGCGACACCGTTGCCGCAATCGATGACGATCTTCCTGGCCTCGCGGCCGAGGGCGGCCGGGATCTCTTTGCGGATCCGCCGGATGTAATCCTCGATCACCTCCGTGCTCCGCAGACCGCCTCGTCCGAGAGCGTCCTGGCCGAGGCCGCCCTGTCCGGTGTCGAGATCGTTCTCCTCGATTCGGCGCCTGAGATCCTGGATCGCATCGCTGTGCAGCGTCTCGCCGGCGATCACGATCTTCAGTCCGTTGTACTCGGACGGGTTGTGGCTGCCGGTGACCATGACGCCGCTGCCGGTCTCGAGATGCTCCGCCGCGAAATAGAGCAGCGGGGTCGGCGCCCTCCCGATATCGATGACGTCGCGGCCGCTCTCCCGCATCCCGTTGATGACTGCCGCGAGCAGCTCGGTGCTCGAATGCCGTCCGTCGCGGCCCGCGACCAGCGTCTGCACGCCGCGGTGGTGCGCCTCGGCGCCGATCGCGCGGCCGATCCACCGGACGATCTCCGGGGTGAGGGTGTCGCCGACGATGCCCCG
>JAKZYK010000268.1:0-8741 GCA_047514485.1 Gammaproteobacteria bacterium | reverse complement strand
TCGCTGCGTTGTTTCTCGCGTGGCGGGGCTGCCGGGCGCCGCGGCGCGCCTTCCTGCGTGGCTGGCTGTTCGGGGTCGGGTCCTTCGGTGCCGGTATGTCCTGGATCTACGAGAGCTTTGCGTTCAGCAACGTCCCCGGCGCACTGGCACTCGTGCTGACGGTGGGATTCGTCGGGTGCATCGCGCTCTATCCGGCCGTTCTCGGCTGGATCGTGGTACGCGTCGCGCCGGCCGGCGATGCGCCGCGCCTGCTTGCGGTGTACCCGGCGGCGTGGACGCTATGGGAATGGCTGCGGGGATGGGCGTTCACCGGGTTCCCGTGGCTGCAAGTCGGATATTCGCAGATCGACGCCCCCGCGTCGGGATGGCTGCCGGTGATTGGGGTGCACGGGGCCGGAGCCCTCGCCGCGTTCGCGGCCGGCGGACTCGGC
Source organism: Gammaproteobacteria bacterium (assembly GCA_047514485.1). Lineage (GTDB taxonomy): Bacteria > Pseudomonadota > Gammaproteobacteria > HK1 > HK1 > HK1. The sequence continues at coordinate 8,310 of JAKZYK010000268.1, read as the reverse complement.
TGGGCGTTGCTGCGCCGAGACCGGCGGGCGTTCGCGCTGCTCGGCGCCGCGGCGGCGCTGTGGGGGGCGGGTGCCGGGCTCGCGCGCATCGACTGGGTGCAGCCGGCCGGCGCTCCCGTGAAGGTGGCGATCGTTCAGGGCAACATCGCGCAGGATCAGAAATGGCGTCCGGAGATGCGGGCCCTGACCCTGGAACGGTACGCGACGCTCAGCCGGCGGCACTTCGACGCCGACCTTGTGGTGTGGCCGGAGTCGGCGATGCCCGGATTCCTCGATACCTTGGAGGAATTCACACGTCGTCTCCTGGCCGAGGCTGTCGAGCGCGACAGCGCGATCCTCACCGGGGTGCCGATCCGGGATGGCCCCGGGGGCCTCTATCTGAACGGCGTGGTGATGCTGGGACCCGAGCCGGGGGTCTACTACAAGCGTCGCCTCGTCCCGTTCGGAGAGTACCTGCCGTTCGCGTTCGTGCTCCGGCCGGTGGTGGAGGCACTGGGGATCCGGCTCGCCGATTTCAGCCGCGGCCCCCGGGAGCAGGCGCCGATATGGCTTGGCCCCCATGCGCTCGGGGTATCGATCTGTTACGAGATCGCGTTCGGGGGCGCGGTGCGCCTCGATCTGCCGGAGGCCGCGCTGCTCGTGACCGTCAGCAATGACGCGTGGTTCGGCGACTCGATCGGGCCGCACCAGCATCTCGAGATCGCCCGGGTGCGCGCGGCCGAGACGGGACGATGGCTGGTCCGCGCGACGAATACCGGGTTGAGCGCCGTCGTCTCGCCGCACGGAGAGGTTCGCGCGCGCCTCCCCCAGTTCGAGACCGCGGCGGGCACGTTCGAGGTCGTCCCGATGCGCGGCGAGACGCCGTACGTGCGGTTCGGGGATGCGCCGATCGTGATTGTCGTCTTGGTGTGGTTCGTCGCCGGTCTCGCCTGGGCGCGGCGGGGATCACGAGCCGCCGGCGACAACGGGATGAAGTGAATGGGTATAGGTCCGAAGTCGAGTCATCACGCTGTGTGTCTGGCCTTCGTGCTCGCAACGGGGGTCGCCGAAGCCGAGAGTCTCGCGGTGCTGCGCGATGGCGACGTCGCCGGCTGGGAGGAGAAGACCTTCAACGGGAAGACGTTGTACGAGACGGTTCGGCAAGACGGCCGGGCCGTGGTCCGCGCGACGAGCCGTGGGACCGCTTCGGGCCTGTACCTCCGGCGCCGCATCGATCTCGAGAAGACCCCCATCATCCGCTGGACGTGGCGCGTCGACGCGACCCTGGGGGACATCGACGAGCGCACCCGCGCGGGTGACGACTACAGCGCAAGGGTCTACGTCATTCGCTCGCATCCGGTGTTCCTCTGGCGGACCCGCGCCGTGAACTACGTCTGGGCGAGCACACGAGCTGCGGGCGAGACGTGGCCGAACGCGTACACCGACTCCTCGCGCCACGTCGCGGTCCGCTCCGGCGACGCGCACGCCGGCCGGTGGGTCGCCGAGCGCCGCGACGTGCGCGCCGATTTCCGGGAGCTGTTCGGGGAGTCCGTCCGCTACGTCGATGCGGTCGCGATCATGACCGATACCGACAATACCGGCGCCGCCGCCGTGGCGTACTACGGAGACATTACCTTCGCGAGCGAGTGAGCGCCGGCCCCGAGTGTGCGGATGCCTGCGGAAATTCGTGCAGTCTCCAGGCGGAGTTCGATCCAGGGCGGCCCCCCGCGTCCTCGAGTGCCGTCGCGATTCAGCGCGTGTCTCGGGTCCGGGTTCGGATGCGTCCTGGCAGAACAAGTGCGCCGCCGGCTCGCGCAGGCCGGCAGGCGAGCCGGTCTCCGTGCGATCAGGCTTTGCCTCGGGCCTGATGCTTCATGCGGATGAACACCGAGTGGGGGACGTGGATGAGATCCGCGATCCGGCGCACTAGATGCTCCTCGTATTTGTCGAGCTCGCCGTCGGCGTACGCGACCCGCCACAGCAGCTCCACGACGTGCGCCTTCTGCTCTTGATCGAGCTGCCGATTGATGAGCTGCGTGAACTCGTAGAGTGACGTGGCGTCGTCGGCCCGTTCCTCGGCGCGCGCGAGCAGGTCCCGCGTCTCGTCCGGTGAGAGGTCGTCGAACGCGGCGGCCAGCGCGCGGAGGACCGCATCGCGTTCCGCGGGCCGGACCTCGTAGTCGGCCCGCATCATCTCGACCAGCAGCGCCGCCGTCGCGAGGTGGTAGCCGTGCTCCCGCTCCTCGATCTGCGCGGCACGAGCCGCGGCGGTGACGGTGGATTCGAACAATCGCTGGAATGCCCGGATCATGGCGGTCTCCGAAGTCTCGGTCACGTGGGCGATCGGTTCGAACGGCGAGCTCGAGGCTCACGATGCTGGACTGGATGATATCAAGCGTCGCGCTCGGTACGCCGCCGATGTCGACTCGCACCTTCCGGCCGCTCGGGCGCGGTAATCCCGCGCGCGAGCCGAGCAAGCGGCGTATAGTGCGGCGCGCGATGGATTGCCGTGTATTTCGACCCGGGCTCCGATGATGCGCGGACTGTGGCGGAGCTTTCTTCCGTTTCTTCTGTGGTGGCCCGACGTCGATCGCGGCACGATGCGGGCCGACGCGCTCGCCGCGGTCACCGGCGCCATCGTGGTGTTGCCCCAGGGCGTGGCCTTCGCGACAATCGCGGGGATGCCGCCGGAGTATGGGCTGTACGCGGCGATGGTTCCCGCGGTCATCGCGGCGTTGTTCGGCTCGTCGCGCCAGCTCGTGTCCGGCCCCACCACCGCCGCGTCGATCGTCCTGTTCTCGACGCTGAGCGCGCTTGCCGTGCCGGGCACCGAGGCGTACGTCCGGTACGCCCTCACCCTGACCCTGATGGTGGGCCTGATCCAGCTCGTGATGGGGCTGGCGCGGCTCGGCACCCTCGTCAACTTCGTCTCGCACTCCGTCATCGTCGGGTTCACGTCCGGGGCAGGGGTGCTGATCGCCGCGAGCCAACTGAAGAACTTCCTCGGGCTGGAGATGCCGGGCGGCCTGCACTTCCACGAGATACTGATCCATGCCGGTCGCGGCCTCGGGGACGTCAACTTCGACTCCGTCGCGGTGGGTCTCGTCACCCTCGCGGTCGGGATCGCGTTCAAGCGCTACTGGCCGCGGTTCCCTTACATGGTCGCGGCCTTGCTCGCCGGAAGCCTGTTCGCCGGGCTCATCGAATTCTTCACCTACGCGGGGTTCCTGCACTCCGGCACAGGTCAATCCGGCCTCCGGCTCGTGGGTGCGGTGCCCGCGACGCTGCCCCCGCTCTCGAGTCCGGACTTCCGCTTCGACACGTTCACGCAGCTTGCCCCGGCGGCGCTCGCGGTCACCCTGTTCGCCCTGACCGAGGCGGTGTCTATCTCGCGCTCCCTCGCGGCGCGCACCGGTGAGCTCGTCGACGGCAACCAGGAGTTTGTCGGGCAGGGGTTGTCGAACATCATCGGGAGCTTCTTCTCGTCCTACGTCGCGACCGGGTCGTTCAATCGCAGTGCGGTGAACGCGGAGGCGGGCGCCCGTACACCGGTCGCCGCGATCCTCGCGGGGTTCCTCCTGATGGGGCTGGTGCTTGTGGTTGCGCCGCTGCTGGCGTACCTCCCGATGCCGGCGATGGCCGGGATCCTGTTTCTCGTCGCGTGGGGCATTGTGGACGTGCACCACATCCGGACTATCGTCAGGGCGAGCACCGCCGACGCGGCGGTGCTGTGCAGCACGTTCGCCGCCACGCTGTTGTTCGAGCTCGACTTCGCGATCATCCTCGGCGTGTTCCTGTCGCTGATCATCTATCTCCGGCAGGCATCGCGTCCTTCCGTGGTGGTGCGGGTGCCGGACCCGCGCGAGCGCCGGCGCCCCTTCAATACTGCGACGTCGCTCCCCCAGTGCCCGCAGCTCGCGATCGTGCGCATCGACGGCGCGCTGTTCTTCGGTGCGGTGAGCTACGTCGCGGAGCGCCTGCGGCTCATCGCAAAGCGCAACCCGCTGCAGAAGCACCTGCTGCTCCTCGCGCGCAGCGTGAGCTACCTCGACGTGGCCGGGGCGGAGATGATCGCGCGCGAGCTGCGTATGCGGCGCAAGGCGGGCGGGCAGGTCTATTTCCATCAGGTCAAGGAAGGCCCGATGGCGATCCTGCGCCGCGGCGGCTACTTCGAAGAGATCGGTGAGGAGAACTTCTTCGTCTCGAAGGCGGAGGCGATCGGCGAGGTGTTCGAACGTCTCGACCGCAACATCTGCCTGCGCTGCGACCAGCGCATCTTCAACGAGTGCCGTGCGCTTCCGAGGCTTGAACAGAGCGAGGAGGAGCGGTCGCAGTCCGAATGAGGCCAGCGCGCCTCACGGTGTGGCGCTGGTGCCGCCGCCGGCGCGAGCTGGAGTCTCGCGCCGCTCGCGTCCTGTGCTTGAATGGCCGCCCGGTCAGTGCGGGGATCGTCGAGTGACGCTCAATCGTGTGCACGCCAGACGGATCGGCTTCGTCTTCGTGGTGATCGCCAGTGTCTGGTTCGAGCTCTCGCCGTGGGGCGAGCGCGTGACGAGCGCAGTGTTCGATCTGCAAGTTCTCGCGTTGAATCATTGGAGCCCGCGCCCGGTCTCCGCCGACGCCGCCATGAGCGGCACCGGCGCCGAGACAACCTTGGCCGCGCCGGTGGCTCGGCCGCTCTCACGCGCCGTGGCGATGAGTCTGGTGGTCATCGGCGCGCTGGTGTGGTGGGAGTCCCGCCTCCTTGGCTGGGCCATCGCGTCGTCGCTGGTCGCATTGGCGGCGTTGTTCGCGGTATCGACGATGATGTTGCCGGGCGCAGTGCTGGTTCCCACTGCCGGCCCCGGACTGGCGATCGTCGCCGGGATGCTCGGACGGCAAGTACTCGAGGCCGTTATCGCTTTCCGCGACCGCAGGCGGCACACCGCCAGCCCGCCACCAATGGAGATCCGGTCCGGAGAATAGGACGTTTTGCACCATGCCAACCGATCTTCAGCGCAAGTCTCTCGGCGGCGAGCCGTGTAATACTGCGGTGCCCATGCGTTACTTCAACACCACCGGCCCCGTCGTCGCAGCGGTTCACTACTGCATCCCGCCGTTGGAGCGGGTGAACCTGCGTGAACTGCGGCCGCTGGTTCGGGAGGGACGGTATTTCGTCCTCCACGCGCCTCGGCAAACCGGCAAGACGTCGGCGCTCCTTGCACTGCGGGATCTCCTCAACAGCGGTGTCGAAGGTGCATTCCGTTGCGTGTACGTCAACGTCGAGATCGGACAGGCCGGGCGCGAAGATCCGGATCGGACCATGCGCGCCATCTTCGCCGAGCTGGCGCGCGAGGCGAGGTCGACCCTGGGCGACGGATCGCTCGCGGAGACTTGGCCCGACGTCCTGAACACTGTCGGGCCGGATGCCGCGCTCGGGGAGGTGTTGGCCCGCTGGTGCGAAGCCGGCCCGTCGCCCCTCATCCTCCTGATCGATGAAATCGACGCACTCGTCGGCGACACGCTGCTGGCGGTGCTCCGGCAGTTGCGCGCCGGATACCCCAGACGTCCGGCAGGCTTTCCGCACAGCGTGGTGCTTTGCGGCGTGCGGGATGTGCGTGACTACCGCATCCGGTCAAGCGCGGAGAACGCGGTCATCGCCGGCGGTAGCGCATTCAACATCACGGCCAAGTCGCTGCGACTGGGCGATTTCTCGCAGCGCCAGACCCACGCGCTGCTCGCTCAGCACACCGCCGAGACGGGACAGACCTTCACTCGGGACGCGCTGGATACGATCTGGAATCAGACTCAGGGCCAGCCGTGGCTGGTGAACGCGCTCGCTTACGAGGCCTGTTTCTGGAACGAAGCGGGCCGCGACCGTACCCGGTCAATCACCGCCGGCCACATCATCGAGGCCCAGGAGCAGCTTATTCTGAATCGGGAAACCCACCTGGACCAACTCGCCGACAAGCTGCAGGAAGACCGGGTACGCCGGGTGGTCGAGCCGCTGCTGAGCGGCGGCGACAAGCGGGAGTTCTCCACCCGCGACATCGAGTACGTCCGAGATCTGGGATTGATCGCCCACGAAGGCCCGCTGCGCATCGCCAACCCGATCTACGCCGAGGCGATCCCCCGGGAGCTGACCTACGCCACCCAGATCGGGCTGGCAGAGGACACGGCGTGGTACGTCGATGCCGACGGTGGTCTGAACGTTGTCAAGCTGCTTGGCGCCTTTCAGGAGTTCTTCCGGGAACATTCCGAGCACTGGGTTCAGCGCTTCGACTACCTGGAGGCAGGCCCGCAACTGCTGTTGCAGGCGTTTCTGCAGCGAGTGGTGAACGGAGGCGGGCGCATCGAGCGGGAGTACGGTCTGGGGCGAGGGCGCACCGACCTGCTCATCGTCTGGCCGCAGGGGGAGACAACACGCAAGTTCGTGGTGGAGTGCAAGGTGCTGCACAAGAGCCTGGAGCGGACGGTTCGCGACGGGATCGAGCAAACCGCGGCCTACATGGACCGCTGCGGCGCGGAGGAGGGGCACCTCATTCTGTTCGACCGCACCGAAGGCAAGCCGTGGGCGGACAAGCTGTTCCGCCGGGAGGAACCGATCGACGGCGGCGCCGTCACTGTTTGGGGAATGTGACGCGGAAGCCTCTCGCTGAAGTCGGCGCGGGTGCCCGGCAAGCATCCAACCAGCGCAACACGGCCATCGGCGCCTGGTATCTGGCCCGACTGGCTGAAAGGGAACGGCGGGAGGTTGCGCTCCGGCCGTCGGAGACGGCGGCACTGCTCAGCCTCGGCACCCGAGACAAGGATGAAGACGATTCCGGCGCTCCCGAGACAGGTATCGTCATCTACACCGATCCGGCGGTCGAGGAATTGAAGCAACTCATCGACGCCGCCCGCTCCCGGCTCGCGGAAGTCGAAGCGCCGTAAACGCGTGTTCCGCGCGATGGCGACGCATGCCGCGCTCATCGAGGGGTTGCTCGCGGGAGAGGGGCCGCTCGCGGGACTGAAACAGCATACACCGAGGCAAGCACTCGCCGAGACGATGCACCAGGCGGCGCGAGACGTGAGGGAGTCACGGCAAGAGTTCTCGAAGAGATACGGAATCGACGCGGATGAAGTCGTCATCAAGACAATGGAGCAGTGGTGTGAACGGTGTGAGCAGGCATCGGCGAAGGCAGGGAGCGCGTGAATGGGGCTGCGAAGCGTATCGTCGATCGGTTTGTCGAGCTTGGAGAGCAGGGCATGGCGAGCGGCGTCGCCGAAGGCTTCGATATCGATGAGTTCACCGACGAGATGCGTGTGGATGCGGACCCGGCCACGGCGTGATCTGCGGGAACTACCGTTGGCGGAAGAGGGTGGGAGTCGAACCCACCAGACACGTGGTACGCGTCTCACCGGATTTGAAGTCCGAGCGCCCCACCGGGGTGCGATCCTCTTCCTCAGTCGTTCGTATCGTCTTCCGTGCCGAATGCCTCGGCGGCGGGCCGGCGGATGCGGCGTCGGTCCCCGAGGCGTTCGGTGAAGCCGCTTCGATCGAAGCACTCCAACAGCTCGATGGCGAAGTTGCGTCCGATGCGTGCGTGATCCTTGTACTCGGCCGCGGTGAAGCGGCCATCCGGCAATGTGCCCGCGAGCGACTCCGCATGCGCCGCCAGGGTCTTGACGGCGGCGAGCGGCACGAACCGGGTACGGGTAACGGGCAGGACCAGACCTGCGTTCGTCGCGCGCTTGAGCAACGCGCCCAGCTCCACCTCTTCGATCTTCAGTTGCTCGGCCGCCTGACGCAAGCTCGGAGGGCTGCCTTTCGCCGGGTCGAGGGCGCGTGCCACGCTCGGCCAGAGGCGCTCGTCGTTCGTCCCGAGGGTGACCCGATGCTCTGGGAGCCGCACCGTGACCCCGCGCCGGGCGATGGCGCCCTTGTGCAGCAGGGCGGCGAGGGCGTGCTCGACGACGCCCTGGCGGACGCGGCGCGCGATGCCCAGGCGTACGTCGTTCGCGTTCGCTCCGTGCAGACGCGGGCGCTCGCGGTGGAACGTCTCCAGGAACGCGACAATCTCGTCCTGCAGGTCCGCCCATTGCGCGGGCGAGAAGCATCGATCGGCCCCCGCGTCGGGGACCCGCACCGCGCCGGTGGAGGTGAGCATCCGTTCCATCTCGAGCTCGGTAACGCCGAACGCGCGCGTGATCCAGCCGGCATCGACCCCTGCCTCGGTGGATGCGATCGCGCGCGCAACCGCCCGTCCCGGGTCGCGCTCCACCCCCTGACCCGGATCGTGCGCCTCCACCCACCCCGGACCGCGCACCTCGATCGCGTCGAGCCAGGCGAGGCGGGCCGGGCGGGCGCGC
>JAKZYK010000267.1:0-2688 GCA_047514485.1 Gammaproteobacteria bacterium | reverse complement strand
TGCGCGGGCCAACGGGTTCCTCGGCGAAGACGTCATCGCGGTGCACTGCTACAAGATCGACGAGGCGGGGATCGATGCGCTGGCCGAGACCGGCACCCACCTCGCGCACTGTCCGCTGATGAACCAGTTCCGCGGCGGGATCGCGCCGATCGGCGCGATGCGCGAGCGCGGCGTGAACGTGGGACTGGGTATCGACAACTATTTCTCGGACTACTTCGACCTGATTCGCTCCTGCATTGCGGTCGCACGCATTCGCGCCGGCGACCCCGAGGTGATGCAGGCGCCCGAAGCACTCGCGCTCGCGACCATTGGCGCGGCGCGGGCGATGGGCCTCGATGACCAGATCGGTTCGATCGAGCCCGGCAAGCACGCCGATCTCCAGATCATCAACATGCGCCGCTTCGGTCTCACGCCGCTCACCGATCCGATCTGCACACTGATCTACCACGCGCACGCCAAGGACGTGGAGACGGTGCTGGTCGACGGGCGCGTTCTGGTGCGCGACGGTGCGCTGTTGGCGCTCGACGAGGAAGAACTGGTCGATGGCGCCGCGCGCGCCGGCGCGGCGGCCTGGGCGCGGTTCGCCGAGCGTTTCGGCGGCTACCACGCTTGACGCGGGGGGTCATGAAGGACGCGAAGCTCACCATGGAGCTGTAGAAACGCGTCTCGCTTCGACTATTCCAGATGCATGAGCCTGCGCGGAAAATCGGCGAAGGTCTTCGCGCCGGCGTCGGTGACCACGAACGATTCACTGATTACCAGGCCGTAGTCGTCCAGCCAGATCGCCGGGATGCAGTGAAAGGTCATGTTGGGCTCGAGGATCGTGCGGTCGCCCTTGCGCATGCTGCAGGTGAGCTCACCCCAGGTCGGCGGGTAGCCGATTCCGACCGGATACCCGATTCGGGCGTCCTTCGTGATTCCGTGTCTCGCGATCACCTTGCTCCACGCCGCGTTCACATCCTCGCAGGCGGCGCCCGGCCGGGCTGCGTCGAGGACCGCTTCCAGCCCTTCGGCGATCACGTTCGATATCTGCGTCATGCGCTCGGTCGGCTTGCCGACGTAGACGCAGCGCGAGAGCGGCGCGTGGTAGCGATGGCGACAGCCACCCATCTCGATGAAGAACATCTCGTTCGCGGCCAGCGGCGCGTCGGTCCAGCTCAAGTGCGGCGCACGGCAGGCCTCGCCCGCCATCGCGTTGGGCGGCTTGCAGGTGAAGGTGCCGCCGATCTCCGGCGTGCCGCCGGTGGTGACGCGGTAGAGCTCCGCCATCACGTCGCACTGGCGCACACCGGGGCGCACCGCGTCGACCGCGGCCCGCATCGCGGCCGAGGCGATGGTGCCGGCCTCCATCAGGAACTGGATCTCGCGATCGGACTTGCGCATGCGTACCCAGTTCACGGTGAGAAACGCATCCACGAAGGTGGCGTCGGGGAGGTGGGAGGTCAGGATCTCGTGCCAGCGCGCGGTGTAGTAGTACTCCTCCATCTCGACGCCGATGCGCTGCGTGTGCCAGCCCCGCGCGCGAACGATCTCGGCGAGCAACTGCATCGGGTGGCGCTCCGCCGAGGACACGTACTCGTCCGGGTACGGGATGATGTGCGCGTCGTCCATGAACACGGTGACGCGGGCGCCAGCCGCGTCCATTGCGCGCCCGAACCAGATCGGCTGTTCTTCGTCGGCGGCGACGACGACCATCTGCGGCGTATAGAACGACCATCCGTCGTAGCCGGTGAGGTAGAACTGGTTGGCCGGGCTCGCCACGAGGAGCACGTCCACGCCAAGCGCTTCCATCCGGTGCTTGGTGCGCACGATGCGATCGGCGAACTCGGAATCTTCGAATAGCCTCATCGTTTCCTCCATGGGGGTTGAATGTCGCGGCGCGGGAGCGCGAAATATCTCATCGACCCATGGGAGCAGCAGGTGCGGCTACCGCGCGTGATTGGGCGGGTGATCGCCCTATCGCCTCGTAGCCGCAAGCCGTTTCTCGACAGCCTGCCGCTCCTGTTCGAGCAGGCCGCGTGCAACGTGGTCTCCATTCTGCACGGCAATGTCCTTGAGTGTGCGGACGATGGTCAACAACTCCTGGAGCGCTTGTCGGCTTGGGTGATCATGCTTCGCAACGGCGATTCGACGTAAAGCCAATGCCTCCTCGTAGTCGGCAGCGGCGGCGTCAACGTCACCGGCTTCACGGCGTACACGGCCGAGTCTTTCGAGAATGATGGAGAGGTCACGCTGGGCTTGGGGTGTCTCCCCATAGACTTCGAGCAGACGGCGGTCCAACGAAAGAGACTCCTCGTAGGCGACGACGGCGTCGGGCAGCACACCGGAATCGCGGCGAACATCGCCGAGTCTGTTGAGACTGACGGAAAGGTCCTGCAACGCCCGGGGCGTCTCCCCGTAGGCGTCCAGACGCCGTCGGTCGAGGGCGAGCGATTCCTCATAGGCGGCCGTCGCAGCGGCCACCTCTCCGGTTGCGCGCTGCACATCGCCGAGCCTGCCGAGACCGATGGAAAGGTCACGAAGCCCCTGGGGCGTCTCCCCGTACGCGTCCACAAGCCGTCGGCGAAGGACGAGCGATTCCTCATAGGCAGCCGTCGCAGCGGCCACATCTCCGGTCTCGCGCCACACATCGCCGAGCCTGCTGAGACTGATGGAAAGGTCGCGAAGCGCCTGGGGCGTCTCCCCGTA
>JAKZYK010000266.1:0-3096 GCA_047514485.1 Gammaproteobacteria bacterium | reverse complement strand
ATGAGCCCGAGAAAGACCGGCGCGAGGTTGGGCAAGAGCGTGGTCTGCATCCAGTCGAGCCAGAGGTCGGCGCGTGCGCGGGCCGAGGCGTCTTCGGGCCAGAGGCTGCCTGAGCCGTAGCGCACGGCTAAGTAGCGGACGATGGCGTTGGATTCCCAGATCGTGGTGCCGTCGCCGTCTACGATCGTCGGAACCCGCCGGTTGGGGTTGAGCGCACCGTACTCTGCCGTGTCGAGCCCGCCGAAGGGGCCGCCCACGTTCTTCCGCTCGTGCGCAAGGCCGAGCTCGCCCACGCACCACATCACCTTCTGCACGTTGATCGAGTTCTTTCGACCCCAAACGGCCAGCATGTCATGCGCCTCCTCAGCCCCTTGCTCCGCGAGGTGGGCAGTATGCCGGATGGCCGCCACGCGGACCACGGGCTCGCGCGCTCGAATCTCGGTTCGACGTGGCGCGCCGGTCGCGATAGGCTCTCGCTCCACGAGTTCCCGGTGCCACGTGGAGCCATAGGAGAGCGCGATGAGGTCGAATTTCACTCAGTACGACAACGACGACCTTCGGCAGAAGGACCGCGATCACAACATCCACCCCTGGACGGACTTCGCGACCTTCAAGGACGAAGGCTCCGAGGTCATGGCCGAAGCCGAGGGCGTCTATGTCTATAACGCCAAAGGCGAGCGCTACATGGACGGCATCGGCGGGCTGTGGTGCGTGAACATCGGCTATGGCCGGGACGAGATGGCCCAGGCGATCGCCGATCAGGTGCGCCGCATCCCCTACTATTCGACCTTCACGCACCTGACCACGCCGCCGGCGGCGGAGCTTGCGGCTAAGCTCGCCGAAATCGCGCCGGCCTCGATCAATCATGTGTTTTATGGAACCGGCGGGTCGATGGCGAACGACACCGCCATCCGCGTCATCCACTTCTATTTCAACCGCCTCGGCAAGCCGAACAAGAAGAAGATCATCTCGCGCATCGACGCCTACCACGGCTCGACCTATCTCGCGATGACCATGACCGGGGTGAAGGCCAACCATGTCGGCTTCGACCTCGCGCCCGATCTGGTGCATCACATCCCGGCACCCCACACCTATCGGCGCCCTGAGGGTATGAGTGTCGAGGAGTTCTGCGACGAGAAGGTGGCTGATCTCGAGAACAAGATTCTCGAGCTCGGGCCGGAGAACGTCGCCTGCTTCATCGCCGAGCCGATCATGGGCGGCGGCGGGGTGATCGTGCCCCCGCCCGGTTACCACGCCCGCACCAAGGCGGTGTGCGAGAAGTACGAGGTGCTCTACATCTCCGACGAGGTGGTGACCGGCTTCGGGCGGCTCGGGCACTTCTTCGCGTCCGAGCCGGTGTTCAATTTCACCCCCGACATCATCACCTCGGCCAAGGGGCTTACCTCGGGGTACATCCCGCATTCGGCGACGCTGTTCTCCGATGCGATCTACGAGGTGATCAGCGTGCCGCAATCCGAAGGCGCGCTCTTCACCCACGGCTTCACCTATGCCGGGCACCCGGTCTCCTGCGCCGCCGGCCTCAAGAACATCGAGATCATGGAGCGCGAGGACCTGTGCGGCCATGTGCGCGAGGTCGGCCCCTACTTCGAGGAACGGCTCAACGAGCTGTTGACCCTGCCGCTGATCGGCGACGTGCGGGGCAACAAGTTCATGATGTGCGTCGAGGCAGTGAAGGATAAGGAGACCAGGGAGATCTTCGAGCCGGATGCCAAGATCGGCTCGCGGATCACAAGCCATTGCCAGAGCCGCGGCCTTCTGGTCCGCCCGCTCGGGCACATGAACGTGCTCTCGCCGCCCCTGACGCTCACCCGCGATCAGATCGACACGCTCGTCGAGACGCTGCGGGAAAGCATTATCGCCACCCAGAACGACCTCGTCCGCGAGAACATGTGGGCCGGCTGAGACGGGGCGCGAAGACTGGCCGACGGGCGGCGGGTCGCAAGACCGTCGCCGCCCGCGTGGCCTGAGAAGGAGACAGGGACGTGGCACTACCGCTCGCACCGCAGCTGATCGTCAACAGCCGCATGCTCTACTTCTGCTGGGTGCCCGAAGACCCGGCCGCGGCGGCGGCCCTGCTGCCGGACGGGCTCACGCCGGCGGAGAACCAGGCCATCTTCATCAACCAGTATGTCGTGGACAGCGACGAGCAGACCTCGCATTTCGGCGCCTATTCGCTCACCTACGCAGGCGTCGATCTCGCCGGCCTCGACCTCGAGGACGGGACACCCGGGCGCTGGTGGACCCACTATCTCAACTCGAACCCGGTGATGCGCGACTACACCGCGATGCGCGGCGTGCCGGCGGCGCCCGGCCGCACGACGCTCGATCTCGACGGCAATCAATTGACCGCCACCACCTATGCGGGCGATCGGGCGATCATTCGCAGCAGGGTGCGGGTCGGGTCGGGCATCGCCGAGACCGCGCGCGGTCACCTGCGTTACATCACCGCCGTCGATGGCCGCCTGATGAGCGGCAACTACGCCTATGTGGGCGAGATCGCAGACGGCTTCGAGCTTCTCTCGCTCGAATTCCTCGCACCGGACCACTCCTGCCACGCGCTGCGCCCGGCGTCGCCGCTGGAGGTCACCTTCGGCTTCTACGCGCCGCGTTCCTCGTTCTGCTATCCGGGCGGCGACGGGCCGCTCTAACAAGAGCGACCACCCGGCGCGGCGCTCTTACTCGGGTAAATCGCCGGGGCAGATCACGTATTTCGGCTCGGTGCAGCCGCCGGTGAGTTCGCGCTGACGCTCCTGATAGTTCCACGCACGAACCGCCGTGTAGTGCTCGACGGCATGCTCGACCAGGAAGTCGACCGGATCGATCAACTCCTCGCGGCGCACCACCCCCTCGCCAAGGCTGAGCAACCCTCGCGGCGTCGGGTCGAGCAGATAAGTCCGCAGATCGAGCAGGCCATCGACACCGAAGCCCACGGCATCGCGCGCCGTCGTGGGGCCGAAGAATGGCAGCACGAGATAGGGGCCTTCGTCGATTCCGTAATGGTGGAGCGTCTGGCCAAAGTCCGAATCGTCGGCCGGGAGCCCCACATCGCTCGCGACGTCGAAGAGCCCCGCCGCG
>JAKZYK010000265.1:0-11710 GCA_047514485.1 Gammaproteobacteria bacterium | reverse complement strand
GGACGACGTGCTGGACGGCTTCATATCGGCCGAGACGGCCGAGCGGGACTATGGGGTTGTAGTCGCGGCCGATAACCAGGTCGACGCCGGGGCAACCGAAACAGCGCGCGCCGCCCGCCGGGGCTGAGCTGTCCGGTTCGGCCTATCCCTCGCTGGCCGGCGTTCGATGGCGAGATCCCTGTCCGTGCGTCTCCTCGTCTTGCGGAAGCGCAAGCAGTCGTTCGCCGCGCCAGATGCGCACGATCCGTACGTATGTCCGGTCGCGGCGGTAGACGATGCGAAATGGTGGATGGATCAGCTCGCGCAAGAACGGTTGATCGAGCTCGGGCACGATCCGATCCATCTCCGGATGGTCCCCAAGGGCTTCGATGCGTGTAAGGATTTCCCCCACGAGCCGATCGCCGACATCGGAGACACCCTGTTCGACGTACCAGCTCTCAAGCGTCTCCTGACATGCGGAACCGCCCTCCGGCGCCCAGCCCTCGGAAAATCACCGATAATATCGACCACCCAATACAGACATTTCCACATCGGCCCATGAACACGATGGATCACGACCTGCCTCTGACGGCGACACACTGGGGCGCGTACCGAGCGGTGGTGCGCGACGGCAAGCTGACGGCGCTGCACGGATTCGAAGAGGACCCCGATCCGTCCCCCATCGGGGACGGCATGGTGGATACCCTCGACGATCCGTGCCGGATCCCGCAGCCCATGGTGCGCAAGGGGTGGCTCGAGCACGGCGCCGGCTCGGACCGCTCGAAGCGCGGCGCCGAGCCGTTCGTCGCCGTCTCGTGGGACGAGGCGAGCCGGCTGGTCGCGCGCGAACTCGGGCGGGTCATCGCCGAGCACGGCAACCGCGCCATCTTCGCGGGCTCGTACGGGTGGGCGAGCGCGGGACGGTTCCACCACGCGCCGAGTCAGCTCCGGCGGTTCCTCAACTGCATCGGCGGGCATACGTACAAGCGCGACACCTACAGCCTCGCGGCCGGCGAGGTCATCCTGCCGCACGTGATCGGAGAGCTGTTCCGGCTGCTCCCTTTTCACACGAGCTGGCCGTCGATCATCGAGCATGCCGATCTGCTGGTCGCGTTCGGCGGGCTGCCGGTGAAGAATGGCCAGATCAACGCCGGCGGCACCGGACGGCACGTCCAGCGCGGGTACATGCACGAGGCGGCGAATGCCGGGGTCGCGCTCGTCAACGTCTCCCCGCTCCAGAGCGACATCCAACCGGACCTCGGTTCGGAGTGGATCGCGCCCCGGCCGAGCACCGACGTCGCGCTCATGCTCGGTCTTGCCCATACGCTCTACGCCGAAGGTCTCCATGACGAGGCGTTCCTCGCGAGGTACACGGTCGGGTTCGAGCGATTCGTTCCCTATCTCACCGGCGCGCGGGACGGCCTTGCGAAGGACGCGCACTGGGCAGGGTCGATCACCGGCATCGACGCGGAGACGATCCGGGCCCTCGCGCGGCGCATGGCGGCGGGGCGCACGATGATCTCGCTCGCATGGTCGCTGACCCGGCAGGACCACGGCGAGCAGCCGTTCTGGATGGGGGTGACGCTGGCCGCGATGCTCGGCCAGATCGGACTCCCGGGCGGCGGAGTGGGCTTCGGTTACTCGGCGGTGAACGCGATTGGCAACCACACCGGGCATCTGCCCGGGGCCGCGCTGCCGCTGGGCCGCAACGAGGTCGCGGACTTCATTCCCGTGGCGCGCATCACCGACCTGCTGCTCAACCCGGGCGGCGAGTTCGACTACAACGGCAAGCGCTACACCTACCCGGACACCCGGATCGTGTGGTGGGCCGGCGGCAATCCGTTCCACCACCACCAGGATCTCAATCGCCTGCTCGGCGCATGGCGGAAGCCCGAGACCGTCATCGTCAACGAGGCGTGGTGGAACCCGATGGCGCGGCATGCCGACATCGTGCTGCCGTGCACGTCGTCGCTGGAGCGGGACGACATCGCGGGCTCGCCCCGAGACGGATACCTGTTCGCGAGTAGCCGGGTCGTCGAGCCCTACCGCGAGGCCCACGACGACTTCGCGATCTTCAGCGGGATCGCGCGCGAACTCGGCGTCGAGTCCGAGTACACCGAGGATCGCGATGCCGACGAATGGCTACGCCACCTCTACGACGTGACGCGCCAGCGCGCCTCGGAGCGTGAGGTCGAGATGCCATCGTACGACGAGTTCCGGGCCCGCGGCGTGTTCAAGCTCGCCGATCCCGAGCGGCCGGTCGTCATGTTGGAAGCGTTCCGCACCGACCCCGACGCGAACCCGCTGCACACGCCGTCGGGGCGGATCGAGATCTTCAGCGAGCGCATCGACGGCTTCGGCTACGACGATTGCCGGGGCCACCCGCGGTGGTACGAGCCCTGTGAATGGCTCGGCGGCGCCGGCGCGGACCGCCACCCGCTGCACCTCATCTCCAACCAGCCCACGACCCGGCTCCACAGCCAGCTCGACAACGGCCGGCACAGCCGAGCCGGCAAGCTCGACGGCCGGGAGCCGCTGGCGTTGCATCCGGCCGACGCGGCCGCGCGCGGCATCGCGGCCGGAGATCCGGTGCGCGTGTTCAACGACCGAGGCGCATGCCTCGCGACCGCGGTAGTGAGCGAGGAGATTCGCCAGGGCGTCGTCCAGCTTCCCACTGGCGCGTGGTACGACCCGGAGGTGCGCGGCGAGCCCGGCGCGCTCTGCAAGCACGGGAACCCGAACGTGCTCACCCCGGACAAGGGCACGTCGAGGCTCGCGCAGGGACCCATCGCGCATACGTGTCTGGTCGATGTCGAGCGATTCGAAGGCGTCCCGCCGGCGGTGACCGCGTTCGAGCCGCCCGAGATCATCCGGCCGCGTGGTCAGGCGTGACCTTCGATCACCTCGATAAACGCCGTTGCGTAGCGTTCGAGCTTCTTCTCGCCGACCCCGGGGAGCGCTGCGAACTCTTCGAGGGTGAGCGGCTGTTGATCGGCCATCGCTTCAAGGGTCGTGTCGTGGAAGATGACGTAGGGCGGCACCCCTTGCGCCGTGGCGAGCTCGCGGCGGCGTGCGCGCAGCGCGTCGAACAGCGCTTGATGCTCGGGGCCGAGCGCGGCCCGCGCAGCTCGTGCAACGGGCTCGCGGCGCCGTTTCTTCGGGGCCGCCGCATCGTGCCTCAAGTGCACCTCGCACGCGCCGCGCAGCACCGAGCGGCTTGCCTCGGTGAGCTTCAACGATCCGAACCCTTCGACGTCGACGCTCATCAGTCCGCGCGCCACGAGCTGGCGGAATACCGAGCGCCACGTCGAAGCGTCGATGTC
This sequence comes from Gammaproteobacteria bacterium, assembly GCA_047514485.1. Classification (GTDB taxonomy): domain Bacteria; phylum Pseudomonadota; class Gammaproteobacteria; order HK1; family HK1; genus HK1. Next base: position 8,408 of record JAKZYK010000265.1, on the reverse strand, counting down.
CGCGCCGATGCCGAACGTCGAGAGCCGCTGGTGCCCGAAGCTGCGTATGCGCTCGTTGTCCTTGCCGAGCAGCACGTCGGTGACGTAGCCCGCGCCGAAGCGCTGCCCGGTGCGGTACACGCACGAGAGGGCCATCTGCGCGGCCTGCGTCGCATCCCACGCCTGCGGCGGAGCGATGCAGTTGTCGCAGTTGGCGCACGGCCCGGTACCTTCATCGCCGAAGTACGCGAGCAGCGTCTGGCGCCTGCACGTAGTCAGCTCGCACAGGCCGAGCATCGCGTCGAGCTTGCGTACCTCGAGCCGCTTGCGCTGCTCGTCGGCGCCGGAGCCTTCGACCATCTGGCGCAAGGTGATGACGTCGGAGAGGCCGTACGCCATCCATGCGTCGGCCGGGGTTCCGTCACGGCCGGCGCGGCCCGTCTCCTGGTAGTAGGACTCGATGCTCTTGGGCAGGTCGAGATGGGCGACGAAGCGCACATCGGGCTTGTCGATCCCCATGCCGAACGCGATGGTGGCGACGATGATCACCGCGTCCTCGCGCACGAACGCATCCTGGTGGAGCTTGCGCTCCTCCGCGTTCATGCCCGCGTGGTAGGGGAGGGCGTCGTATCCCCGGCCCCGGAGCCATCGCGCCGTCTCCTCGACCTTGCGCCGTGACAGGCAGTAGACGATCCCCGCGTGGCCGCGGTGCTCGGCATCGAGGAAGCGAAGGAGCTGCTCGCGCGCGTTGCGTTTAGGGACGATGGCGTAGCGGATGTTCGGCCGGTCGAAGCCGCTGACGAAGATCCGCGCGTCCCGGAGCCCGAGACGTTCGGCGATCTCGCGCCGCGTCGGGGCGTCCGCGGTGGCGGTGAGCGCGATGCGCGGCACGCCGGGGTAGCGCTCGTGCAGCACCGAGAGCTGGAGGTACTCGGGCCGGAAATCGTGGCCCCATTGCGAGACGCAGTGTGCTTCGTCGATGGCGAAGAGGGCGATTCGGAGCCGGTCGAGCAGCGCGAGGGTGCGCTCGCCCATCAATCGTTCCGGCGCGACGTAGAGCAGGTCGAGCGATCCTGCGCGGGCGTCGCCCTCGATCTCCCGTACTTCATCGAAGGTGAGCGTCGAGTTCAGATACCCGGCGCGTACCCCCACTTGCAGCAGCGCATCGACCTGATCCTGCATCAGTGCGATGAGCGGCGAGACGACGACCGCGACGCCGTCACGGATCAGGGCGGGGATCTGATAGCACAGTGATTTGCCGCCGCCGGTGGGCATGACCACCAAGCCATCGCCGCCGCTCGCGACGTGCTCGATGATCGCTTCCTGCTCGCCTCGAAACACGTCGTATCCGAAGACGCGATCGAGCACCTCGCGTGGCGTCCGATGCATGGCGGCGGATCCTAACCCGGCGTAGCCGGAACCGAGCTGCATGGATGCCAGCTTTCTCGGGTATGACAGGAGTGGAGCCCTGTGCGTTCTTTGTCATTCCCGCGGAAACGGGAATTCATCAGGCTTATTTGCCTGCCGGCGACCGGTACGCTGATCTGCTTGGTTGTCATTGAGCGTCCACGCTTCGACTCTCCCCGTGTCCATGGAGCCGCGGGGTGCGCCCTCGGTCACTATAGCCATTGCACGATGTCCCGGCACAGTCTCCGTTCTTCCCCTCGAGTGTCGGAACTGGACTCGTCCACCCCGAGGTAGCCGGCACCAGAGGCCCGCTCATGAGTCTCTGCGTCACATCGCAAGAGGCTCGCGCACGCTTGCAGCCGCCGGCGACGCTGCCGCACCATCCACCGGAGTCACCAACATACGCAAGGAACGCTCATGGATTGGTTCGATCTGTCGGGAAAAGTCGCGGTCGTGACCGGAGGTAACAGCGGTATCGGGTTCGGAATGGCGCGTGGGCTCGCCCGGGCCGGGGCGAACATCGCGGTGGTCGGGCGCAACGCCGGGAAGTCGGCGCGCGCGGTCTCCGAGCTCGAAGCGATCGGCGCCAAGGCGGTCGCGATCGAGGCGGATGTCACCGAATCCGCCGCGCATCAACGCATGGCCGAGACCGTGGCGCAACGGCTCGGCGGGATCGACATCCTCGTCAACAACGCCGGCATCAACATTCGAAAACGCCCCGAGGATCTGAGCGAGGACGAGTGGCGCACGGTAATGGACACGAACATCACGAGCGCGTTTCTCGCCTCCAAGGCCTGCTACCCGTTCATGAAGCGCGCGGGCCGCGGCAAGATCCTCAACAACGGCTCGATGCTGTCGATCTTCGGGGCGCCGTGGGCGCCGGCCTATGCCGCGTCCAAGGGCGGCATGGTGCAGCTCACCAAGTCCCTTGCAACCGCATGGGCCGATGACGGCATTCAGGTGAACTGCTTCCTGCCCGGATGGATCGATACCCCGCTCACGGTCCAGGCCCGGAAGGACATCGAGGGGTTGCATGATCGGGTCCTCGCCCGCACGCCGGCCGGACGCTGGGGAAGCATCGAGGACTTCGAAGGCGTCGCAGTGTTTCTCGCGAGCCGCGCGTCGGACTTCGTCACCGGCGCCGCGATCCCGGTCGACGGCGGATACTCGGTGATGGGCTGAGCCCCGATTCGATCGATGTGCCTGCCACGCCGCTCGGTCGTGGCGGTTCAGGGGAGCAGCTTGTTCAAGGCCACCGTCACACCGGCGATGCCGGTGCCCACCACCCGCAGGTGGCGGCGGAACGCCTTGAATTCCGCTACCATCTCCGCACGTAGTCAGGCAATTTCAGCAGCGAAGAACTCCTTCGTCGCCATGCTGTCCGCAATCGTCGCGACGCTGTGCAGTGGTTCCCGCGCTGTGGAACTCGGACTGCCGCATGGCTGCTGCCCTTCGCGGCCCCGGCTCATCTCCGCGCCCGCTCGCCTTTTCGGTCGTAGAGCGCGCTGAGCGAAGCCTTCGCGGGGACGCGTTCGCTCTCGACGAGGATCTCCCACGCCCCGCTCTCGACCCACTCGCGGCTTACTCCGTCGTCGTGCTTGGCGTAGCCGAGTCCGACGCCGCCGCCCAGCGTGTGCCCGTAATTGCCGGAGGTGAGGTAGCCGACCGTCTCGCCGTCGCGCAGCACCGGCTCGTGTCCGAAGAGCAGCGGCTCCGGGTCGGTGAGCAGGAACTGGAGCAGCCGTTTCGGCAGTGGCCGGTTCGAATCGAGCTGGCGCGCGATCGCGTCGTGTCCGATGAACGGAGCCGGCTTGTCCATCCGGCACACCCAGCGCATGCCGGCTTCGACCGGGGTGTCGACGTCCGCCACGTCGTGTCCGAAGTGAACGAACTTCTTCTCGATGCGGCCGGAGTCGAGCGCGTGCATGCCGGCCAGCTTCAGACCGTGTGCATCGCCTGCCGCCATGATCCGGTCGAACGCGTGCCGGGCCTGATCGACGGGCGCGTACAGCTCCCAGCCGAGCTCGCCGACGTACGAGACCCGCGCTGCGCGGCCGATCGCACAGCCGATCTCGACGTCGTGGACGGCGCCGAACGGGAACGCTTCGGTGGAGAGATCCGCTCCGGTGACGGCGCCGACCACGTCGCGGCTCTTCGGTCCCATCACCCCGAACACCGCCCACAGCCCGGTGACGTCGACCACGATCGCGTGCGCATCGTCGTCGATGTGGCGTTCGAGCCATGCCAGATCGCGCCGCGTCGCCCCGGCGCCGCTCACCACCAGGAACTCGTTCTCGGCGAACCGGGTCACGGTGAGCTCCGCTTCGATCCCGCCGCGCTCGTTCAGCCAGTGCGTGTACACGAGCCGTCCGGGCTCGACGTCGACATCGTTGCTGCAGATGCGCTGCAGCACGCGACACGCGTCGCGGCCCTTGACGAGGTATTTCGAGAAGCTCGACTGGTCGAACAGGGCGGCGCCCTCGCGTGCCGCGCGATGCTCGGCCGCGGAGTGCTCGAACCAGTTCTGGCGGCCGAAGGCGTACTCGTAGCGGGGCTCGACGCCTTCGGGGGCGAACCAGTTCGGCCGCTCCCAGCCCGCCGACTCGCCGAAGCACGCTCCGCGCGCCGCGAGCCGCTCGTGCACCGGCGAGTGCCGAACGTCGCGCGCGGTGGTGTACTGGCGGTAGGGGTAGTGGCGGTCGTAGAGCAGTCCCAGGGTCTCCGACACCCGCTCCTCGATATACGCCTGCGTGCCCTGGAAGGTGAACACCCTGCGCAGATCGTTGCCGGTGAGGTCGAACGGCGCGTGGCCTTTGTCCATCCACTCCGCGCAAGCCTTGCCGATCCCGCCCGAGGTTACGATGCCGACGGAGTTCAGTCCGCACGCGACGTAGAAGTTCCCGAGCTCGGGGGATTCGCCCACGTGGAACTGGTCGTCGTGGGTGAAGCTCTCCGGACCGCAGAAAAAGCTTCGCCAGCCGACCTCGCGGAGCAGGGGCACGCGCTCCATCGCATCGGCGAGGATCGGCATGAGCTGCTCTTCCATGTGGCCGGGGAGCTCGTCGAAGCAGAAGTCCTCCGGGATCGTGTCGAGGCGGATCGGTCGCGCGTTCGGCTCGAATGCGCCGACGAGCAGGCTGCCGGCGTCCTCGCGGTAGTACGCGCACTTGTCCTGATCGCGCAGCACCGGCAGGTTGCTGGGCAAATCGCTGAGCTTCTCGGTGTGGGCGTAGTAATGCTCGCAGGCGTGCAGCGGGATCGTCACCCCGGCGAGGCGGCCGAGCTGGCGCGACCACAGCCCTGCCGCGCACACCACGAACTCGCACGCGATGTCGCCCGCCTCGGTTTCCACCCCCGTCACCCTGCCGTTCGCGGTGCGGATACCGGTGACCTTCACGTTCTCGATGCAGCGCACCCCGCGCCCGCGAGCGCCCTTCACGTAGGCGTTCACCACGTCGACGGGGCTCGCCATCCCGTCGATCTCGAGCCACGTGCCGCCAAGGAGGTCATCGGTGCGCACGAGGGGGTGGAAGTGACCGACCTCCTCGGCGGTGATGACCTCCATGCGTCCGAACCCGAACGCGTTGTACGAATCGGCCAGCCGCTTGAGCTCAGCGAAGCGGTCCCGGCTGTGCGCGACGGTGACGCTGCCGACCTGCCGGAACCCGGTCGATTGTCCGGTCTCCACTTCGAGCTCGGGTAGGAGGTTGCGGGTGTAGGCGCAGAGCTCGGCGTGGGTGTCGCTGTGCCGTGCGATGCCGATGAGCCCCGCCGCATGCCAGCTCGTGCCGGAAGCGAACTGCCGGCGCTCGAGGAGGACGACATCGGACCACCCGAGCTTCGCGAGGTGATAGGCGACGCTCGCGCCGGTCACGCCGCCGCCGATGACCACCGCGCTCGCGCGCTCCGGCAATGTCTGGCTCATCTGGGGCTCCCTCTGGTTGTGTCTCACCCAACTATCTGTCATTTCGGCGACAGAGCCGTCATTCCTGCGGAAATGGGAATGACGGCCTGCGTGTCATTGGGCGCACCTTCCGACTCCACGCTCCTGAGCATGTTGCCGCAGAGGTCCGAGTTACGTTCAACGAAGAATTCTCCAGTCACCGTGTGTGTCCCGGCACCCATAGACCGGCGCCAATCCACCTTCGAGAAGACGGCACTCGGTGATGGATGCCGGCTTGTGCCGGGCACCGGTCAATCCGCCACCGGCCGGCGACACATTGATCGATGTCTCCGCGGTTCGCGATGGCGTGACGTACACCGGTGACGGCTGGACGTATACCGGGATCGGCTGAGGGTAGTATCTCACTACCGCGGGAGCATGCGAGTGTCCAGGATGAGTGTAATAGGCACTTCGTCTGGAGGGACGATGATGCGCGGCCACCTCGCCTCCGTACAATGCTCCCAGCGCGCTGCCCACGCCGATGGCGATCCTCTGACCGTTGCCCTTTCCGATCGCAGACCCGATCGACCCTCCCACGATGCCGCCGAGCAGCATTCCGAGTCCTTCTTCCACGTGATCGGCTCGAACCGGCCCTGCCAGCACTGTCATCGCGAAGGCAGCGGAAACCGCTATCACGACCCGGCGAAACATTGCCACTCGGATGATCTTGTTCATAGTCATGACTCCTCGTTGACTCGTACTGACCTGACTGGTAACAAGGACTTCGCGTAATCGCCGCTCAAGAGCTTCTATTCAAGTAGTCCGGCAGCCCGTCACCATCTTCGTCACTAAAGCTTGGCGTACTGTCTCCTCCCGAGGGAGTCACGCCGCCCACCCCGCTATCTTCGACTCGACGTCGACGGAGCACCATTCCACTCGAGAGCTTTGCTGCCTCGGAAATCAACTGTGCCAAGCTGTATTTCGGTTTCACGGACATGATTCTCGCGATACCCACGGATGTTTCGAGTCGATCGAGCTTTTCTCCAGTATCCGGATCCGTCAGCCAGTCACCCAGCGCGAAGACTTCGAATATATCTCCAGGTTCGACGGTGCTGCCTCCTCGATTCACGACGAATTGTCCCTGACCGAGCACTTTCGCAACTTTCGGCGGGTAGATGTTCTCCGTCAATTCGTCGACGACTCGAGCCGCAACGTCGTCGAGCAATGCATGTGCGAAATCCTCCGGCCGGTAGGAACCAGCCCCCGATGTCTTCTCCACGGTCATTGATGAAGACCACTTGACCTGACGTGTCGCTACCGCAAGAACGGTAAATCGTACATCCGCCGTACCATACACCTGATTGATTCGCTCACCGGTCAACCGGATCGATCCGCTCCGATCCTCCACCAAGACGCGGTTGACCGTTCCGTACAGCATGTAGTCGGCCCCCAACACCTTGCCCAGTCGAGCCCGCTCTTGTACGGAAACATCCGAGGATTGGAGAAGTCTCCGTTCTGCGTCGTAGAGATCCTGTCGCTTTCGATCGAGTACGCCGAACCGGCGCCCCTGCGTTAATAGCTCTTCCATCTTGGCCCGGAAACGTTCTTGTAGATTTCGGATGAGCCGGAAATCGACATCGCTCCCTTCTCCGACCTTTCTGCTGTCGCTGCGCTGCTGCCGCCCTCCGCCGACTCCGTAGAGGTGTACCTCGTCCATGGGGAAATCGATCACCGAGACGCGACGGCGCTTCATGGGCTGTCCCGGTACTTGATAGACCGAATACCGGACCCGGACCGACGCCCGCGCCTCCGAGCCGTCGCGCCCGACAGAGAGGACATCGTAGCCGTCGAATCCGCAATTCGGATTCTTGCCGCGGACCTTGATTTGACGGTTGACGCTTTCGACCATCGTCGTGCGATTATCGTCTTCAATCAGTAGCGACCCGGTTTCCATCTTCGACTCGATGCGTACACCACAGATCTGAAACGTCGCCTCCTGCAACGCATTCAGGACGGCCTCCTGTTCGTTGAGCCCTGTTCCGGTGACGTCGCGCTTCACGACGCGAGTCTGCGCACTCGCAACCGTCGCGAAGAAGACGGCGCATATCGCTACCGTGGCGATTCCCATGGCCTTGACGGTCAAGGTCTTTCTCACCTTACATTCCATGGCTGTCCCCTCCATCCGAATGTTCATCAGAAATCGGCGAGATCCGGCTCCCGACTCTGAGCGCTGCCGCTGATCTGCTTTTTCGGCTGTTTCTGGGAAATCTCCTTGGATGGCGCGTGCTTGGCTTCCTTCCCAATCGTCTTGCGAATCGCATCCTCACGGGCAGGTGACCAATAGGCGACCACGCCTACGAGATGTTGTTCTTCGAGAAGCGGATGTCGAGCCGTCCATGATCTATTCTGCGTGTATCCGGTGAGCGCCACCTCAGCCTTGATCCTGGCTGTCTCTACCAATTTGTCGGCAATCTCGATTTCTTCGATTTCTTCCGGCACACCGCCGCGTGGCAGGTTGAATGCTTCTTCGAGATCCGCGCCTACGTTGCTTTCCTCGGTAAACCGTGTGGAGGCTCTGATGAATATCGTGAGATGTGACAACGCATCGTTTTCCGCTTGCTTCATTGCGAATTTTCTGCGCTGGGCCCGCTTTTTCTTGCTCAAGTTTTCCGGCGACCACCCCCATTGTCCGAACGACACGATTGCGGGATATCCTTGTTCATCCCACTTGACTCGAACCCCGAATTCGTTCGGGAGCTCGTCATTTTCATAAGAAGCAATTTGGTCCGTGATGGAGTCACGTCTACGGTTGGGATCGGGACGTATCACATCGCCCCTGGAAATCTGATTCGCGATGTGACGCATGCCTTCGGAATACACCGCCACTACGCCAATCGCGGAATTGCCTTCATCGTCCACACCCTCGAATGTCTTGACCGGAATGAGTCCGGCTGCCGAGCCCATCGCTTCGTTGAGCGTCCTCCTCGATATCCTCTCCGCCAGTCCCGTCCTCTTCTGGACAGGGGTCGTCAGGCGTTGGATCTCGTCTTCGCTCATTCCGTTTTCGGCAAGTTTCTGGTCGAGTGTCTGTTCAGCGAGAACGGCACTCTTCAGAACAATGCGTTTCACATACGAGTCA
>JAKZYK010000264.1:0-4382 GCA_047514485.1 Gammaproteobacteria bacterium | reverse complement strand
CGGATTAGCGCAGCGTAATCCGACATCACATGCGACGCGCACTTCCTGGGCCAGAAACGTCGGATTACGCTGCGCTAATCCGACCTACGGACTGCCGGAGCATCGATGTCCGTCCTCACACCGTAGCGTGAAATGGCCCTGTACCCGAACTCGACGATCGTGCGCACGGCGGGACCCCCATGCTACGTTCTCCGCCTATCGAGCGGAAACTCGAACGGAGACCATGCGATGGACACGGCTGGCTTGCACGAGGACGCGATCCTGATCGACGGACTGATCATCTCGAAGTGGAGCCGGTCCGTGTTCGAGGAGATGCGCGCGGGCGGGGTGACCGCCGCGAACTGCACCTGCTCGGTCTGGGAAGGATTCCGGGCCACGATGGAGAACATCGCGCAGTGGAAGCGGTGGTTTCGCGAGCACGAGGACTTGCTCGTTCAGGTGCACCGCACCGATGACATCCGGCGCGCGAAGCACGAAGGGCGCACCGGCATCATCCTGGGATGGCAGAACACGTCCGCACTCGAGGATCGGGCCGAGTTCGTCGAGGTGTTTCGCGACCTGGGGGTGCGGGTCATGCAGCTTACGTACAACACCCAGAACCTCGTGGGCAGCGGGTGCTGGGAGTCGCGCGACGGCGGGCTTTCGGACTTCGGGCGCGATGTGATCGACGAGATGAACCGGTGCGGGGTGCTCGTCGATCTGTCGCATGTCGGCCCCAAGACGAGCGCGGATGCGGTGCGGCACTCGGCCAAGCCGGTCGCCTACACCCATTGCTGCCCGACCGGGATCAAGGAGCACCCGCGCAACAAGTCCGACGCCGAGATGCGGGCGGTGGTGGACCGAGGCGGCTTCATCGGCGTCGCGACCTATCCGCCGTTCCTCCCCTGGGGCGACGAGACCACGGTGGATCAATGCGTCGAAGTATTCGAGTACGTGATCGACGTCGCCGGCGAGGATGCGGTCGGCATCGGCACCGACTTCACGCAGGATCAGGATCTGTCGTTCTTCGAGTGGTTGCGCAGCGACAAGGGCCACGGGCGGCTCCTCGTACCGGGCGCGCCGCGGGTCCCGCGTCTCCCCCAATGCCTGGCCACCATCAAGGAGTTCCCCAATCTGACTGCGGCGATGGCGCGCCGCGGTTGGAACGAGACCCGGATCCGCAAAATCCTCGGCGAGAACTGGCTTCGTTTCCTCGGCGAAGTGTGGGGGGATTGAACGGTATCGGCGGCTCCTTTGCGCCAAGCCGGTCCGACCGCCTCCGGACCGCCGCATGTGCGGCCGTTTTGAACCGCTCAGGCCGCGCTGAACCGCTCCTTCGTCGTGGTCATTCGTTCCAGCTTCTCGGGGTCCGGGCGGGGCCGGTAGCCGGGCTCCAGCACGATGGCGCCGTCCTCGAAGGGCAGTGGCTCGGTGAACAGCGGCTCCACCAGCTTGAGGTGGCCGTTCATCTCCCCGGCGTTGTCGAGGGTCACGCGGGCGACGCAGGCTTCCAGCCAGCAGCAGACGTCGGTCGCCACGCCGTCGCCCATCACCGGGGTGAGGCCCGCGGCACGGATGCGCTCCAGGCCTTCGCGCAGTCGATCCATGCTCGCGAGCTTCTTGAGCTTGAGCTTGACGAAGCCGACACCCTCCATGGCGGCGGCGCGATCGATGTCTTCGAAGCCGTAGATCGACTCGTCCATCATCACCGGCACGGCGGACACCCGGGCCACGGCGGCATTCGATTCCCAGTCTTCGGCCGCGCACGGCTGCTCGAAGAGCTGGATCCCCCGCGGGTCGAGGGCGGCTGCGAACCGGCGTCCCTCCTCCCGGGTGAAGCCCCGGTTCGCGTCGAGGCGGATCTCGGCTCGGCCGTCGAGCACGGTCTGGATTCTCAGGACTCGTTCGAGGTCTGCCTCGACGTCGAATCCGACCTTCACCTTCAGGGTGCGGAAGCCTCGGGCGACCAATGCCTCCAGCTCGTCGGCCAGGGCGTCCGGTTCATGGGCGTGAACCGGATCGAGAAGCGGTACGCGGGTGGTTTCGGGGACGTCGAGCAGCGGGTGGCCGGACAGCACGTCGAGTGCCGAGAACAGCGTCGATGCCGCGGTCGGGTAGTCCGCGACTCCGGGCTCGAGCAGCGCCCGGGCCTCGTCGAGACCCTTCCCGACGAGGCTCGGAGCCACGTCCCGGCAATAGCGCAACCCATCCGCGAAGGTCTCGTGCGAATAGCCCTCCGAGATGACGGCCTCGCCGAATCCGTATCGGCCGTCGCTGTCCCACATCTCGACGATGATCGGCTCGAAGTGGTGGAACACCGTCCCGGACACTTTGTACGGCGTGTGCAGGGGAATGCGCGCGACGTGCACGGTGACGGCATGGATCGGCATGGCGACTCTCCTGGATACGTGCTTGCAAAGATGCCCTGCGCCGCGGCGGCTGCGCTCGTGCACTCCTCATCCCGCGCTCCATCACCGTCCTTTCCCTTGAAGGGATACCCTGAAAAGGCGAGGAATCCGGATCCGAGGGCTAGTGTCGCGTTAGTCGCAACCGCTGTCCGGGGCCCGGGTCGGGCATGTTCCCGTACGGATCTCCCGCGGGGCAGGGCGGCGCTCAGGCCGCGGCGGCGGCCGCCGGACGCGCTCCCTTGACCTGGGCACGGTTGAGCAGCCGGCGCTCGCTCGGGTCGAGGGCGTCGCGCCGGTGCATGGTGCAGCGATTGTCCCAGACGACGATGTCACCGAGGCGCCAGCGCTGATACCAGGTGAACTCGTCGCTGGCGGCGTGCGCCCACAACTCGTCGAGCAGGGCGTCGCTCTCGGCCGGTGGGAGCTGCGGGATGAAGGCCAAGTCGCGGCGGCCGAGATAGAGGCACTTTCGGCCGGTCTCCGGATGCGTGCAGACGATCGGATGCACCGCGCCCGGCACCTCGTCGCGCCGCTCGTAGATTTTCTTGAAGCCGCGCCGCACCTCGCCGACGCTGTTGCGCGATGCGTCGTGTTTGCAGGTGAGCCCGGAGATCCGCCGCCGGGTGGCTTCGGGCAGCGCCTCGTATGCCTTGTACATGTTGGCGTAGCCGGTGTCGCCGCCCTTGCTCGGCAGCTCCACCGCGTGCAGGACACTGGCCTTCGGCGGCACGTCGTTGTAGGACATGTCGGTGTGCCATTTGGATTCGTAGCTCCCCAGCCCGCCGATGGCCTTGCCGTTCTCGACGATGTTCGAGATGACAACCAGGTGTGGAAGGTCGGGCCGGTAGAGCGCGCGGTCTCCGGTCGCAGTGATCGGTGCGAGGTCCAGCTCGCCGAAGCGCGCCGAGAAGGCCAGCAGCGTTTCGGGCGGCACGAACTGGCCGGGGATGCGCAACACCCCGTCGTGGTCGAGCCAGGCGCGATGCAGGACATCGAACTCATCGTCGGACAGGCGTTCAAGGTCGACGCCCAAGGCGTCGGCGCCGAGCGGACCCCCGGCGGGCAGGATTCGGATCTCGTTCTTCGACATCGGCTTCCGTCCTCCTTCGAATCGTACTTGCGCATGACGTTGAACCAAGGGTACTTATCGCGCCCTCGATTGCCAATCGCACGCAGCTACTACAACGCCGAGGATGCCGCCAAGCTGATCGCCGACACCGTGGAGATCTACAAGGCGTCGTACAGGAAGCTCGGCCTCATCAAGTAGGCGGGCGGAGAGCCACGTGCCTGGTTGTGGACCGCGCTCGAGGCGCCCCCGGCAATGGTGGTGGCGCCTGAGCGCGGTCGGATCTCGCGGTTCGGCGAGGCCGGGGCGTGGTTGCGCCGGAGACCGCCGACAACGCCGCCACCGGTGCGGCCATGATCCCGCTGCTCGCGCTCGGTCTGCCGGGCGGCGCGCTCACCGCGATCATCCTCGGCGCCTTCGAGATCCACGGCATCGAGCCGGGGCCGCTGGTGTTCATCACCAGCAAGGATCTGGTCTGGGTGGTCTTCGCCGGCATGCTGCTCGCCAACCTGAGCATCTTCCTGCTCGGCTTCATCGAGACCAGGACCATCGTCCACCTGCTGCGCATCCCCTTCAGCCGGCTGGCCCCGGCCATCCTGCTTATCGCCACCATCGGCTGCTACGCGCTGCGCAACCTCGTCGTCGACGTGTAGGTGATGTTCATCGCGGGGATCGCAGGGTACTTCCTGCGCCGCTCCGGCTACTCCATGGCCGGCATCGTGCTCGGGGTCATTCTCGGGCACATCGGCGAGTCGGCGTTCGTGAAGAGCGCCCAGCTTTTCCGGTACGACCTGACGCTGTTCTACACCCGGCCGATCTGCGCGGTGCTCATCACCCTGGCCGTGGTCTCGCTCGTGGTGTCGATCTGGCGGGCGCTGCGGCACGAGCTCGCCGGCCCTCGCGCCGGCTGACTGCTGCCGCGGGGAAGC
>JAKZYK010000263.1:0-3542 GCA_047514485.1 Gammaproteobacteria bacterium | reverse complement strand
GCATCGAGATTGGTCGGGTCGGCCTGGACCGGCGTCCGCCGGACATCAAGCGACGGTTGCAGATGGTGTTTCAGAATCCCGACAGCACGTTGAACCCCAGCCACACCGTCGGCTATGCCCTTCAGCGGACGGTGCAGCGACTCGAGAACCTGCCGCGCGAGGCGGCGCGAGATCGAGTCAGGCGGATGCTCGAAATCGTCCGACTTCCGGCCGACCATGAAGGGCGCTATCCGGACCAGTTGTCCGGCGGCCAGAAGCAGAGGGTTGCAATTGCCCGGTCCCTCGTCGGCAATCCGGAAATCGTCATCGCCGACGAACCGGTATCGGCGCTCGACGTGTCCGTGCAGGCAGCAATCATCAACCTGTTGAACGATCTGCAGGACGAATATGCGACAACGCTGATCTTCATATCCCACGACCTGTCCGTCGTGCGCTACCTTGCGGACACCGTCGCCGTCATGTACCTCGGTCAGGTCGTTGAATTCGGGCCGGCCGAAGCCGTCTTTCGCCCCCCCTTCCACCCGTACACGGAGGCGCTGCTATCGGCGGTGCCGAGCCTTGTCCCGGGCACGGACAGCCGGCGCATCGTGCGTGAGGACACGCCCGGGGACTCGGATGTCCCGCGCCAGGGATGCCCCTTCGCGCCCCGCTGCACGAGAAAAATCGGTCCTGTTTGCGAGAACGAACCCCCTCCGCGACGGGACTTCGAGAGTACGCACTACCTGACGTGCCACATGGCGCCCCGCGATCTCCTGGATCTCACCGGGGTCTGACCCGGAATTGTCAGTCCGCCGTGAAAGCCGCGTTCTGTCATGATGGCCGGGCGTAGCGCGCAGAGTGCAATCATCTCCTTCAATGCGAGGCAGCGCCAAAAGGCCTCACCCTGAACGCCCTGTTCCTGGCGTCGATGCGAGTAGTGCCTCGCACGATCGCCACCTCAAGTGCGAAACCGGCCCCAAAACATCAAGCCGATGATGGCGAGTGCGTATGCGCGGGGCATACGCGGAGCAGCTACCCCCCTATGCGCCGAGCACACCAAAGACTTGGACAAGCTGGAGCGCATGTCCTTCTTCCCGCCCATGCGCTCCAGGTCGGTCTTCCAGCTCTTGCCGTAGGGCGGGTTGGAGAGCATGAAGTGGTTGACGACCTGTGCCGGCTCCGCCACGGCCACGAACCGATATGGGTACAGTATGCGAACCACGAGGATCGGTGTCCCATGAACGCGAGAACCAACCGCAGAATCACGCTGGCCGCGCGCCCGGTGGGCGCGCCGAAGACGAGCGACTTCGCGACCGTCGATGACCCGGTGCCGGCACCAGGGGATGGAGAGATGTGTCTCCGAACCACCTACTTGTCGCTCGACCCGTACATGCGCGGACGGATGAACGACGTGAAGTCCTACGTGCCGCCGATCCAGATTGGCGAGACGATGGAGGGCGGTGCGGTCAGTGTGGTCGAGGAATCTCGGCATCCGAAGTTCGCCGCCGGCACCATCGTGTTCGGCCGTACCGGCTGGCAGCAATACGCGATCTCCGACGGCAAGGGTCTGCGCTCCGTCGACCCGTCGATCGCTCCAATCTCGACCGCTCTCGGCATCCTGGGCATGCCGGGCCTCACGGGCTATGTCGGGCTCCTCGATATCGGGCAGCCGAAGGAGGGTGAAACCGTCGTGGTCTCCGCCGCCACCGGGGCGGTCGGATCGCTCGTCGGCCAGATAGCGAAGCTCAAAGGGTGCCGGGTCGTCGGGGTGGCGGGCGCGGAGGAGAAGTGCCGTTACGCGGTCGACACGCTCGGACTCGACGCCTGCGTGAGCCATCGCGACGCCGACTTCGCCGGCGCCCTCGCGGATGCATGCCCGGATGGGATCGACGTCTACTTCGAGAACGTCGGCGGCAAAGTGTTGGATGCGGTGCTCGGGTTGATGAACGCGCACGGCCGCATCCCGGTGTGCGGCGGCATCGCCCATTACAACGACACCGCGCCTCCGCCCGGCCCCAATCGGCTGCCGGGCGCCATGCGCATCATTCTCACCCGCCGTGTGACGGTGCGCGGATTCATCATCTTCGACCACCACCACCGCATCCCCGACTTCCAGCGCGATGTCTCCGGCTGGCTACAGGAGGGCCGGATCGTCTACCGGGAAGATGTCGTCGACGGTATCGACAACGCGGTCGAGGCGTTTCTCGGGCTGCTCAGGGGCGAGAATTTTGGCAAGCTGATCGTGAGAATCTCCGATGATCCGACCGTCGGCGGCTGAGGACTCGAGTCCACGGATCGAATCATGACTCAAGTTTCGGAGTTCGAATTGCCTGGAAATCGGCAATGGATCCCTGCCCTCGTGAAAACGGGGCGGGAATCCATCTCAGTCGACTCGGACCGGAAATGAATCCCGAAACTTGAGTCATGACAAACCCCGGCGCTCCGGTCCGCAATCGCTGACGAACCGGTTCCGGAGGACACAACTCCAGGAGCGAACCCCACCATGCCTGACAAGCCCAGTGTGCTCTGCACCCGCCGAATGCCGCCCAACGTCGAGGCGAGGCTCGCCCGCGACTACCGCGCGACGCTCAACCCCGAGGACCGCATCTACTCCAAAGACGACCTCGTTGCGGGCAGCGAGGGCCAGGATGGGATCTTCTGCGCAGGCGGCGACCCGATGACCGCCGGGTGCGTCGAACGGCTCCCCGACAGCGTGCGCGTCATCGCCACCTACTCGGTCGGCTACGAGCACGTCGCGGTGGATGCGGCGAAGGCGCGCGGCATCGTCGTGACCAACACCCCGGACGTGCTCAACGACGCTACCGCCGACGTCGCGATGCTCTGCCTGCTCGGCGCGGCCCGGCGCGGCGCCGAGGGCGATCGACTGGTGCGGGCCGGCGGGTGGATCCGCTGGCACTCCACCATGCTGCTTGGCGTGCACGTGACGGGGAAGCGCCTCGGAATCTTCGGAATGGGCCGGATCGGACGGGCGGTGGCGCGGCGCGCGCGCGGCTTCGATATGGAGATCCACTACTGCAACCGGAACCGCCTCGCGCCGGAGCTCGAAGACGGCGCGGTCTGGCACGACACCCCGGAGTCACTGCTCGCGGTAAGCGAGTTCCTGTCGATCAACGCGCCTTCGGCTCCGGAGACGCGCAAGTTCCTCAACGCCGAGCGCATCGCGCTTCTGCCCGATGGGGCGGTGGTGGTCAACACCGCCCGCGGCGATCTCGTCGACGACGATGCGCTCATCGACGCCTTGCGATCGGGCAAGGTCGCGGCGGCCGGGCTCGACGTCTTCGCGGGCGAGCCGAACCTCGATTCCCGCTATCGCGAGCTCGACAACACGTTCCTCCTCCCGCACATCGGCAGCGCGAGCCACGAGACGCGCGACGCGATGGGGTATTGCTGCCTGGACAATATCGATGCGTTCTTCGCAGGGCGGCCGTGCCCGAACGCTTTGTGAGTCTCGAACGAAGTGACGAGTAATTCGGGCGTATTTTCGTTACGAACCTGAGTGTCCGACTTCCTGCGAGCTGTTCCTGCAGCTCGAGGACATCGAG
>JAKZYK010000262.1:0-2655 GCA_047514485.1 Gammaproteobacteria bacterium | reverse complement strand
CCGTGAACCATCTCGTCTCCGGGGGCCGCGTCGCCAACCTGAGCATCGCGACCGACGAGGGGTATATCGATCGCAACTCCGGGGACCGGGTCGACCGCACCGAGTGGCACCGCATCGTCACCTTCCAGCCCGGGCTGGTGGACATGCTGACCAAGAACGCGAAGAAGGGCCGGCTGGTCTACGTCGCGGGCAAGCTGCAGACCCGGAAGTGGCGCAAGGACGGCGAGGACTCGGACCGGTTCTCCACCGAGATTCTGTTGGTCCCGGGATCCAGGATCCAGTTTCTCGACAAGGCGAGCGGCAACGACGCCGCGGGGGCCGTGAACGGTTCGGCCGTGTCGGCGGATCCGGACGAATCGATCCCGTTCTAGATCCGGAACATCCCTCACATTCTCTCTTCCCCTACGGGCCGGCGCTTCGCGCGTCGGCCCTTTTTCATGTCGCGAGAGCTTGCCATGCCTCGGTTCGTCAAGCGCACCGGCCGGCGCGACGGTGTCGTTCCGTGGGGGCATTTTCAGTCTCCCCACGAGGGTTCCGACAACGGCGCCGTTTCGCCAGCGCGGTTGGCTCTGTACATGCAGTACCGTCGTCGGCCTTCGGTCGGGACGATGACCCGATCCACCCGCGCGTCCGTTGCTGTTCTCCCCAGCAACCGGACGACCCTCTCGTTGAACCCGAGCTGGGCGGCTACTTCCGCGGCGGTCGAGAAGCCCTGGTCGCGAAGCCGTTTCGTCTCGCGCTCGAGGTGGTTGGGCAAGCCGTAAGCCCGCCGTATCCTGCCCACGCGCTTGGCCGTGAAGCGCTCGCCCTTCCAGTTTCGGCACCCCATCGCGTTCAGCTCGCGCGCGGCGCCTTCGTCACCGCGGGTTTCGAGCAGCCGGTCCAGCGCGGCGACCGTTTCCGGGGCTGTCTTGCGGATCTCCGCCATCGGTCTCGGCAGCTGAAGGGGCTCCAGCGTCAGGGAACGACCCCCGCGCATGCGCAGACCGATCGTCACCTCGGAGCCGTCCCGGGTCAGCGTCGCATCCTCGATCAGAAGCCCGAGCAGCCGCTTGCGATCCGCGTTTCCGGTTTGGGCGGCGTTCCATACCCGATCGAAGTCGCGCGCCAGTTCCCGAATGCGTTCGACCTGCCGCTCGGAGAGCTCGGTGTCGCGCGCCGCGCCGCGGGCCTCGCGTTCCGCGCAGGCCTCTTCCAGATCGCGCAGGCGCTCGTTCCAGTCGGCTTCGAGCGATGCCGCCACCAGCCGGTTGGCCGGGTCGACCTCGAAGAACCTGCGCCGCGCCAGGTCGGCCTCGTAACGGATGGCCTCGATGCGCCTGGCGCGCTGGGCATCGGCCTCGGCGAACTCCACGGCGACCTGCTGCTGGACCGCCAGGGCAAGATCGATGTTCTTGCGGTTCAACGCGTCGATCACGAAGCGGGATATCTCCGCGTCGACGAGATCGCCGCGCATGGTCTGGCAGGTCTTCCGTCCGTAGCGGGTCAACTCTTCGTTGCAGACGTAGAAGTAGCGCGCCGGCCGGTTGCGATGCGGGAGAGCGCGGTTGTATTGCATGCCCATGCGCCGGCCGCAGTGGCCGCAGATCACCCGCGACTGCAACAGCGCCGCCCCCTCGCGGGGCGCCGCGGTGCGCGAGCCCGATTCCAGGAAGGCGGCGGCATTGCCTCTCAGGGTGGCTCGATTCCGAAGGTACTCGTCCCAATCGGTGAAGCCCACATGGGCGTCCGGAATGCAGACGTGCCAGTCCTCCATCGCCACGACGCGGCATCTTCCGGTTCCGTCCGCCCGCCGCTCGACGTGTGTCCGGCCATAGACGAAGGCGCCGGCGTAGCGCGGATTCCTCAGAATGCGGGCGATTTGCGCCACGCGCGGGAGGGCCCAGCGCAGCTCGCCGTGGGCCGGCCCGCTTCGCGGGCGCGCCGGCAGCTCGATGTTCTCGCGGTGCATCCATTTCACCACCGCCATCGCCGACCCCATTCGGCGGAAGCTGTCGAACACGAGACCGATGGCGTCGACGACGGACCGGTCGGGGTCGAACACCACCTCGTCCTTGTCGTTGTAGGCCAGGCCGACCGGCAACCGCATCTTCAGCGCGCCGCGCCCGGCGGCGCTGCGCTGCCCGCCGACCAGCCGCGCCTTGATCCCCTGAAGCTCGAACTCCGACATCGTCCCCTTCACGCCGAGCAGCAGCCTGTCATTGCTGTCGTTGGGATCGTAGATGCCGGTCTCGTCGAGGATCAGCGTATTGGTGATGCCGGCGATCCGCAGCAGCTGGTGCCAGTCGGCGTTGTCTCGCGCCAGCCTCGAGACTTCCAGGCCGAGAACGATGCCCACCTCGCCGGCGGCGATGCTCCCCATCAGGTCGCGGAAGCCGCTGCGGTTTTCGCTGTAGGCTCCCGACTTGCCCTGGTCCTCGTCGATCACCCGGATGCGTTCCGTCGGCCAGCCGAGCGCCATCGCCCTGCGGCTCAGCCCGTACTGGCGCCGCGTGCTCTCGGTGTTTTGCATGACCTGGCGAAGCGAGGACTGACGCACGTAGAGGCAGGCCTCGCGCTCCAGATGATGCGGCGCGATCTTGCGTGTTTGCGCCTCAGACATGACGATTCTCCTCGTATTCCCACGCAGTGTTGGCGATCGCGGGAGGCGACGGC
>JAKZYK010000261.1:0-8761 GCA_047514485.1 Gammaproteobacteria bacterium | reverse complement strand
GTGCAGCACGTGACCCCGTGTACGTGCCGCCGTCCGATCAAGATCCCGCGCGCTCCGCCTGAGGGGCGGCTTTCGCTCCTACTCGGCACCGTAGGCACCGCATCCTCTGGTGGTCACGGGGTTCTGTGAGCCGGTTTTTGGCCCTCCCACCGGAAACCATAGATTGCTGATCCGATGGTTGGAGCCATAGTCTGCATTAAATCGCCAAACTTTCAGGAAAACGTCAGCCCGGGAAGGCCGCCGCCGACCTTCTCAGTTGCGGGATCACTCAATGCATGCGCCGGGCTATCGCCTGTGCATCGAATCCGGCTTTCTCGGACCCAATCTGGTGCTCTCGACCGCGTGCACTTCATCCAACCTCGCGCTGGCGGTCGCACACGACCTGGTGCGCACGGACAAGGCGGACGTCGTCATTGCCGGGGGTTTCGACACCATGTCCCAGGTC
Source organism: Gammaproteobacteria bacterium (assembly GCA_047514485.1). Lineage (GTDB taxonomy): Bacteria > Pseudomonadota > Gammaproteobacteria > HK1 > HK1 > HK1. Next base: position 8,316 of record JAKZYK010000261.1, on the reverse strand, counting down.
TCCTGCTCCGGCTTCAGCGTGATGCGCAACGTCACCCCCGGCATCTGCCGCCCGTTCGATCGCAATCGCGACGGCCTCGTCCTCGGCGAAGGCAGCGCGGTGCTGATCGTGGAGGCCGATGATTTCGCGGCCCGGCGCGGCGCGCGGGCCCTGGCCGCGATCCGCGGCTACGGAATCGTCTCGGACGCCCGCAGCATGACCGCACCGGACCCCACCGCGGCCGGGCCCGCCGCCTGCATGCGCCAAGCGATCGACATGGCCGGTCTGACCCCGGCCGGCGTGGATCTGATCTGCGCCCACGGGACAGGCACGCTGCTCAACGATCAGACCGAGGCAAAGGCATTGTGCGACGTGTTCGGTCCGCACGGCGGAGAGATCCCCTGTGCATCGATCAAGTCGATGCTCGGCCATACCCTCGGCGCCGCGGGAGCAATGAACGTGGCCGCGGCGGTTGCCGCCCGGCGAGGCGGCTACATTCCGCCGACCATCCACTTCGAGGAGCCGGACCCACGCGATCCGGTGTCCTGTTCCGCCGAGGCGCGTCCCGGGACACCGCGGCACGTTCTGTCGAATACGCTCGGATTCGGCGGCGCGAATTGCAGCGTGGTGATGGAGCTGGCCGACGATTCCGGGGTGCGCGAACGAATCCGCCCCACTCTTGTGTGAGAGCAAATCTTGAAAAGGAGAAGCTACGTGACTGCATCCAGCGCAGGACAGTACGACATCGAGGCCATCAAGCGGCGCCTGCCGCATCGCTATCCCTTCCTGATGGTGGATCGCATCGAGGAGAGCGGGCCGGGATATGCGATCGGGATCAAGAACGTCACCGCTAATGAGCCCTGTTTCCAGGGACATTTCCCGGGGCGCTCGGTCATGCCCGGGACGCTGATCGCCGAAGCCTTGATGCAGACCTCGGCGTTCGTGGGCCGGTCTGCGGAGCAGGACGGCGGACGCGGTGCCATGGCGCATGTCAACGCGAGCAGGACCGACCAGCAGCTCTTCTGCATCGGCATGAATCTGAAGTTCCGCAAGCCAGTGGTGCCGGGCGATCGGCTGCGCATGGACGTTCGTTTCGTACGGATGCTGGGGGACATGGTGCGGATCAAGGCGACCGCGCAGACCGCGGCCGGGGTCGTGGCGTCCGGAGACCTGAACCTTGCCGTCGTTACAGCCGAGGAGGACGAGACATGAAATCCGCTACCAGCGCGTATGTATTCGCCGCCGTACTCTCGCTGGCCGGCGTCTCGGTCCCGGCCGCCGTGGTGGTGCCCGCGCACGCGGCCGAAGCCGGCTCGGCCGGGGAGCCGTCGCCGGAGCTCATGGCCCTGCGCAAGCAGGGGATCGCATTTCATGACGAGGCGCGCGAGGGCGACCAGGAGGCGGCCGAGAAGGCGGTCGAGCGGCTCGAACGTTATCTGAAACAATTCTCGAAAGACGGGGAGGCCCGGGCGTATCTCGGCAGCGCCTACGCGATGATGGGGCGCGACGCCTCCAGTGTTGTCAACAAGATGCGATACACCAACCGCGGCCTGCGCCATCTGGATCGCGCGCTGGACGCGGCGCCTCGGAATTTCACCGTGCGCCTGATTCGCGCCAAGGTGAATTCCAGCTTGCCGAAGATGTTCAGCCGCAGCGATGCAGCGCTCGAGGACATGCTGGCGCTCGACGAGATCTTCCACGAGGAGCCATTGGCGGGGCTCGCCCGCTGGATGGTCGAGATCTACGAAGAGCTGCAAAGCCGCGCCCCGGACGCCGGCCCGTGGGGCGAACGTCTCGATCAGGCCCGCGAGCTCTCCGGGGGGCAGTAAGGACGATGAGCATCATCTCTCTCAGATCGGTTTCCAAATCGTATCCGTCGGCCGATACCCGCCTGCGAGTGTTGCACGAGATCGACCTCGATATCGAGGCAGGCGAGTTCGTGGTGGTGGCCGGCCCGTCCGGAAGCGGCAAGAGCACGCTGCTCAACCTGATGGGGGCCCTCGACCACCCGGACTCCGGGACCGTGCAGCTCGACGGAGTGGACCTGAGCCGTCATAACGACCGCACACTCGCCAAGCTCAGAAACGAGAAGCTCGGCTTCGTGTTCCAGTCGTTCCACCTCATCCCGGTTCTGACCGCGGTGGAGAACGTGGCATGGCCACTCTTTCTCAAGGGAACGGAGCGCCGCCGGCGCATGGCGCGGTCCAGGGAGCTGCTCGAACGGGTCGGGCTCGCCGAGCACATGCACCGCACGCCGGGGCGGCTCTCCGGCGGACAGCGCCAGCGGGTCGCCATCGCCCGGTCGCTCGCCTGCGCCCCCCGGATCCTGCTGGCGGACGAGCCGACGGGCAACCTGGATCGGAAGACCGCCCTGGAGATCATGGAGCTCTTCGCGTCGCTGAACCGCGACGGAGGCGTCACCTTCGTGTTCTCCACCCATGATCCAACTGTCGTGTCCTATGCCGGACGGCGCCTGTATCTGATGGAAGGAGAGATCAGGGACGTGCCCCCGGAAGCGATGCCCCACGAGGACGCCGCCCATGCTTGATCTCATCTCCCTGTCTGTAAGGAACATCTTTCGCAACGGGCGTCGGACCGCCATCACGGTGTTTTCGATCGTCATCGGCTTCGCCGCCATGGCCTGTTTCGGAGGCTTCATCGAGTTCTCCTTCGAAGGATTGCGGGAGAACACCATTCGCACCCAGCTCGGTCATCTCCAGATCTATGCGCACGGGTACTGGAAGAAACGGGTCTCGGACCTGGAATCCGTCCTGATCGCCGACCCGGACGAGGTGATGGAGCGCATCGCCGACCTGCCAGGCGTCGCCACCGTGACGCCGCGCCTGTCCTTCTCCGGGCTCGGCAGCACCGGCAATGCGACGGTCAACATGTCCGTCATCGGGGTGGACCCGGAAGGGGAGCAGGATTTCTCGGATTTCGAGATCCTGGTGGAGGGGCGCACTCTGGAGCCGGACGACCCCGAAGCCGGGCTGATCGGGGAGGAATTGCGAAACGGTCTGGGGGCCGAGATCGGCGACTGGGTGACGGTGCTGACCAACTCGTTCGACGGCGTCATCAACGCGGTCGACTTCCGGGTGGCCGGCGTCGTGCGAACGGGTTCCAAGGAGTATGACAGCGTGTTCGCCAAGGTTCCGATCGAGCTGGCGCAACGCGCGAGAGAGACCGAGGAGGTGGAGCGGATCGTCGTGCTGCTCGAGAACACCGAGGATCTGCAGGAGTTGCAACCCCGGATCGAGGAGATCCTCTCGAAGCTCGATCGAAAGTTCGAAATCCGCCGCTGGGACGAGCTGGCCGGCTTCTACGACGCGGTGGTTGCGCTCTATACGGGGATCTTCACGGTATTCGCGGGCATCGTGGGGGTGGTGGTGATGTTCTCGGTCGCCAACACCATGACGATGGCCGTGTTCGAGCGCACCGGGGAGATCGGGGCCCTGCGGGCGATCGGTGCGCGCCGCTCCACCCTGGTCGCGATGTTCCTGACCGAGGGGGTCGGGGTCGGGCTGCTCGGCGCCGGCCTCGGCGTGGTGGCGTCGTGGCTGATCGCCGGTGCGGTGGAGATGGCGGGGGGCATCCCGATGCCGCCGCCTCCCGGCATGTCCCAGGGATTCCAGGCCTATTTCAACCTCACCGGCGGGGTGCTGCTCGATGCCTTCGCCGTCACCGTGGCGGCGACGCTTGTGTCCTCGGTTTACCCGGCTTTCGCGGCGTCACGGATTCGAATCGTGGAGGCTTTGCAGCAATGATGACGAACTCGATTGCCGGTCGTTGCCTTGGCGCTGCCGGTATAGGTCTCTCTCTGATCGCCAGCTCGGCCTCGGCGCAGGAGATGACACTCCTGCAGCAGGTGGATGCGGTGCGTGCGCCGGGTAGCGCGTTCACCTTCAAGGTCGCGATTACCGCGCCGGACGGCGCTGGACTGAAGCTGTCCGTACGCGTGGCCGATCAGGTCAAGAGCCTGGTCCGTTATCTCGAGCCGCCGCGCAGCGCCGGACGCTCGCTCCTGTTCATCGAGCGCAACATGTGGGTGTACGTTCCCGGCACCCGTCAGGTCTTGAGGATCTCGCCGCAGCAGCGGGTGCTGGGCGGAGTGGCGAGCGCCGACATCGCTCGCATGGTCTACTCGCTCGACTATGCCCTCGACTCCGTCGAGGAGCTGACGGAGGAGGGGGGAGAACGCCGCCGGCGCCTCACCCTCTCCCGCCGCTCGAAGGGCGCGGCCTATGCGCGGATCACCCTCGTCTCCGGCGGCGACGAGGTACGCCCGCTCCGGGCATCCTTCTTCGCTTCCTCCGGCCGCGGCCATCTCAAGACCGCGTATTTCGAAGGCTACCGCGAGGTGCTGGGGCGGCCGCGTCCGACCGTCCTGCGGGTGATCGACCATTTGAACGGCGACCAGGAGACCGTCCTCGAATACTCCGACTTCGCGCTCGAAGACACGCCCGACGCCTGGTTTCAACCGACCTATCTCAAACGCCTGAGATGATGCACCGTTTGCGCGCACCGCTGATCCGCCGGCGTTCCGCCGCGGCCCGGCCGTCATCTCGAGTGCCCGAGGTGACTTGAAATGATGTTTCGCTTCCGCGCCCTGTCCGTTGCCACGGCGCTGGCCGCGGTCCCGGCAGCCGGGGCCGATGCCGGCCCGTGGGCCTGGTCACTGAACGGGCTGGTGGACGTCCGCGCGCACCGCAGTGAGGACAACGCAACGCAGCTCGTGCCGGAGCCGGAGCGGATCGGACTCGATACCCATCTCCTCTCGGTCACCACCGTGGCCGGGCTGGAGGCATGGAACGGCCCCGTGACGGTCGCCGGCGTCGGTCGGCTGTACGCCCGCACCGCGCCGGGCGAGGGAGAACGCGCGGTGCGGCTCCACGTGGACGAGCTCCATGCCGAGTACGCCGTGACCCCGGAGCACTTCCTGTACGCCGGGCGGCGCCACATCGTCCACGGGCGGTCGCTGGGGGTGAATCCTCTGGACGTGGCTCTCGATCCCCTCGATCTCGATCGGTCCAAGGACGCGAACCGGCGGCGCAGCGAGATCGAAGGGCAGGACATGCTCGGCTTCGAATCTCTGCTCAGTGACCAGTTCGCGCTGGCCGGCTACTGGACACCGGGCGAGCGCGCCCTGCTGGGCGGTACGTTCACGCTGCCGGAGTGGAAGTCCGATCTCACGGCCCTCGTGCTCTACGATGAACGTCCCGGTGCGGGGCTGTCCTTCTCGAGGACGCTCGGCGATGCTTGGCTCTCCTATGCGGACGTCGCGGTCCGCCGGGGCCGGGACCGGATGGTCATCCGGGCCGACCGTGGATCGGGTGCGGGTCCGGGCGCGTTCCTCGCCGAGGAGGGCGACGACTCCCGGCTCTTTGCGCAGTCGAGTATCGGGGCCGGCTACACGCTCGAATCCGGGGCCACCTTCAACCTCGAATACCATTTCGACGCCAACGGCTACTCCACCGGCGAATGGAACGAGATCACCGGCCTGATCGTAGAGACCGACACGGCTCGTGAAGAAGGACGTTTCGGCGGACTTCCCACCGGCAATCTCCTCCGGCTCAGCGCACAGCTCAATCAGTTCACGCTGAGGCGGCACTACGGCTTCCTGAGAGCACAGCATCCCGGCCTGTTCGGCCACGATCTCGCGGCGGAGATGACCGTCTTTCACAATCTGGCGGATCACAGCGGGAGCCTGGGGCTGCGCCTGGACCGCGGGCTGGGCCCGAACCTGCTGCTCGGCGTCGAAGGGCGCTATCTGTACGGCGAGGGCCTGGACGAGTTCGCGCAGCGCACCGCGAGGCTGTCCGGTTCCATCCACGTCACCATCCATTTCTGAACGGCACAGCAACGGGGCCGCGCCGCTTCCGGGCGCGAGTGCGTCGAATCCTCGTCCGACCTGCACGAGAAGATGGCCGTGTCCCCTCACCTCCGAGTTGGAGCCGCTGAACAGCTCCACGAGCCCGGCGATTCCGGTCGCATGACCATGGGAGTCGGCGCGCAGCATTGCCGGCAGATCGGGCACGCAAACCGCAAGCCATGGCGTCGAGGAAAGTGGAGTCTTGACAGTTATGCGGCATTGCCGCAGGTTGCGTGTTGATGCGGCTCTTCGCCACGCAGACCTGCGGGCGCGCCGTTCGCATGCTGATCTCGGAGGAAGCGCGGACGGAAATGGAAGCGGCGCTCATCGCCGATCCCAGTGGAGCGCCGGTCATCCGGGGAACGGGAGGCATTCGCAAGCTACGCTGGGCAGGTTCCGGCCGGGGCAAGCGGGGCGGCATCCTGACGATCTACTTCTGTCACGCCGACCCCGAGGCCATCTATTTGTTGACGGCTTATGCAAGAGCGGATCGCGACGATCTGACCCCGGTGGACAAGAAGGAGCTGTCACGGCTGGTGGCTGCGATCAAGAAAGGGGAGACAGACAGATGACCGCGGAACGAAGCCAGGTCGGCCGCGAGGTCGAGGCGGCCCTTGACGAGGTTCTCGCCCATGTGCGCGGCGAGGCCGAACTTCCATGCCGGATCGTCGACGATCCCGCCGCCGGGCGGATTCTCGCCCTTCGCAAACGCTTGAGGCTGAGCCGCCAGAGGTTCGCGGATCGCTTCGGCCTGGATGCGCGCGCTGTGCAGGATTGGGAACAAGGTCGCCGCGTTCCGGATCGTGCCGCTCGTGTCTTGCTGACCGTCATCGATCACGATCCGGAGACGGTCGTACGCGCGCTCGGCAAGTGAACGACGGAGTGCCGTCGACGTCGATGACGTCAACCATCATTGAGGAGGTTCGGACCATGGCGATGCAGCATCCTCCGCATCCGGGCGGCATCGCGAGACGCCAGTGTCTCGAGCCCCTTGGCTTGTCCGTGATCAAGGCAGCCGAAGGTCTGGGTGTCGCCCGCCAAGCCCTCACCGATCTCGTGAACGAGAAGGCCGGAATTTCGATCGAAATGGCGATTCGTCTGTCAAAGGCGTTCGGGTCGAATCCGGAGACTTGGCTCGGCATGCAGATGGCCTGCGATCTGTGGCAGGCCCGGGGCCGCGCCCATCAGATCACGGTCGAGAGGTTCGAGGTGGCTAGCGCCTGAGCAGCACGTAGAGCGCGCCGGTCCCTCCGTCCGGCGGCCTCGCGGAGCAGAACGCGAGCACCTCGGAGCGGGCGCGCAGCCAGCGATCGACATGCGCCTTCATGATCGGCCGGCCGCTTCGGGATCCGAATCCCTTGCCGTGGACGATGCGCACGCAGCGCCGCCCGCGGCGTCGGGAGTCATCGAGAAAGCTGTCAAGGGCCACGACCGCGTCAGCCACGATCCGCCCATGCAGATCGAGGTCCGCTTCGACCTCGAACCGGCCGCGCCGCAGCCGCTCGATCTCGCGCCGCCGGACTCCCCCACGGGCGAAGCTCAATACGTCGCCCGGCCCGACGTCCGAGGTCCACTCCGATTCGGCAAGCTCCCGGGAACTCGACGGCTCGCTCCGCGTTTGGCCCTGGGTGCGCGGCGCTCTCCCGGTCCGCACCGGGGGAGCGCGGTCGTCCTCGATGCGCCGCACATCGCCGGTGGCTCGGCGGAAGAGCTCCCGGTCTTCGTCGGTGATGTTGCCGCGCCTCGACATCGTTGCCTGGGTGGTGACCGATCGCCGGTATCGCCGTGTCGCTGTCCAACCGGGTTTTACAGAATCGAGCCGCCATTGTCAGTCATGCGCTGTCGCAGGTGTGGTACGAGGTCCAGCCCGGCCGGCGGATCAAAGTATTGGCGCAGCGGCTGCTTCGCGTGCATCCACTGCGAGCCGCGGACAGCTTCCAGCTCGCGGCCGCGCTGGCCGTCGCCGAGGAGGAGCCTTCGAGCATCGGCTTCGTCTGCTTTGACGTACGGCTGAATCAGGCGGCGTCACGCGAGGGACTTGCGATCCTCACGTTGTAGACCCCTTCCATCGCCCTTCGATCGGCGCACCTGCAGCTTTTTCACGACGGTCGGGAGTCGCGCCGCCAGCAGGACGGCGAGGATGCCCGCGTAGACGAGCGGCTCGCGGATGTCGGCCTTCACGAGCCACAAGTAATGCAGCACCCCGCAGATCCCGGCCGCATAGACGAGGCGATGCAGCCTGCGCCACCGCAGCGGACCGAGTCGGCGCACCATCGCATTCGTCGACGTCGCGGCCAGCGGCACGAGCATCACGAAGGCCGAGAAGCCCGCGGTGATGTACAGGCGATCCGCGACGTCCTCGACCACGTACGCAAGGTCGAGCGAGGCGTCCAGCACCGCGTAGGTCGTGAAGTGGAGCATCAGGTAGAAGAAGGCGAACAGCCCGACCATCCTGCGCAGCCGGGTGA
>JAKZYK010000260.1:0-6229 GCA_047514485.1 Gammaproteobacteria bacterium | reverse complement strand
TCGGCCAGGTTTCCCGTGACGACCGTCATCCCATGCACTATGGCGATTGCAGCGATCAACGCGTCCCGTTCGGCTCGTGGATCGGGCACATGCAATCGGGCACACTTCAGGGCGACAGCGGAATCGACCGGCAGCGTGCGCTCCAGGAATTCGGGCAATACATGCCGTGGCAAGCGTGCCACAGGCGGCGGCCCGGATACGGAAAGCTTTTGCCGTCAATCACCCGAGGTAGGAGCCGGATGGTTCAACGACCACGCCCGGATCTGCGCGGGGGGTGCGCAGCAATGCGCATTCCTACCGCAACTGCGGGGGGTACGGAGAAATCCGTATTCCTACCGTAACTGGGAGCCGCGGGTGGGCAACCACCCGCGGCCACCCGGCTCTAATCAATTCGTCCGCCTTGCGCCGATGGCAAACGACCGGCCCGATATCCAGAGCCGACATGAGAAAGGAAACGCATCATGAGAAAGCAAATGCACCACGTGAGTCACCTTGTCCTGTCGGCCCTGACCGTGCTGGTCCTCATGGCGGGCGTTGCGGCGCAAAGCCGCGCCCAGACGCTGCCCGGACCGGACAGGGACGCCATCGAAGCCATCGTCCGCGACTACCTGCTCGCGAATCCCGAGATCATCGATGAGGCCCTCGGGCTTCTCCAGATGAAGCGGCAGGCCGAAGAGCCGGCTCGAACGCAAGCCGCCATCCGCGAGAACGACGACGCACTGCGGGCGCACCCGATGTCGCCCGTCTCCGGCAATGCACAGGGCGATATCACCCTGGTCGAGTTCTTCGACTACCAGTGCGGCTACTGCAAGCGTGCGTTGGCAACGATGGAGACAATGCTGGAGACTGATGCGAATCTGCGGATCGTCTGGAAGGAGTTCCCGATCCTGGGCCCCGTCTCGAGGATCGCCGCCCGCGCGGCCATGGCCGCAGACCGGCAGGGCCAATACCTCCCGTTCCATCTCGCGTTGATGAGAGCGCCCAAGCTGAGCGAGGAAAGGGTCTTCGAGATCGCCGGCGAGACTGGGCTCGACATCGACAGGCTCCTGCGGGACATGGAGGATCCGGCCATCGACGCCTATATCGAGGAAACCAGTGCGCTCGCCCGGAAACTCGGGATCGGCGGGACGCCCGCCTTCGTGGTCGGCGACAGGCTGGTTCCGGGCGTCATCGATGCCGCTCGGCTGAACGCCCTTGTCGCAGCGGCGCGGGAGGGCGACAACCGGGGGTAATCGCTGACGGTGCCGTGCGTCAGGGCCTGCGGCATTGCTGCCATCGGCGACAAGGATCGGGACACCCGGGGAAGCCATCGTGACCGCACACGAGGCAGGGCACGACGAAAGCGTCGAACACGGCTCGCAGGAGCCGCTCCTGCTCTATGACGGCGAGTGCCCGTTCTGCCGCCTCTACGCAGGCCGTCGCCGGCTCGACCTGCGCGCCGGCAGGACCCTGCGCCGCATCGATGGCAGGGAGGCGCCCGCGCTCGTCGCCCGAATGCGCGAAGAAGGGTGCGACCTCGACGACGGAATGATCCTCGTGGACGACGGTCGCCGCTTCCACGGGGCGGCGGCGATGAGCGAGCTGGAGGCGGTGACCGCCGGGACCGGTCCGTTCGACAGGTTCGCGCGGTGGTTCGCGTCGAGCCCCACACGAATGCGGCGGCTCTACCCGTGGCTGCGCCGGTTGCGCAGCGCGGCGCTGCGGGTCAAGGGCGCGCCCGGCTTCCGCGCCTGAGACGATGTGTCCCGTCGCGCCCCACCCGCGGGGCCCGGCGCGGCTACCGTGCATCGCCCGCCGCGGCCTCGGCGTCCGTCGAAGGCCGGCGGTTGCGCAGCGCCTCGAACATCGCGCCGATCCGCGCGACGGTAATGGGCGGATACCAGTCCGGAACCCGCCCTTCGGCCACCTGGGCCGGCGCCGGGCGCAGCAGCCAGGGCTCGTCACCGAACCACCGCATCCCGTCGACCGAGGCCAGGTCCGTCTTCGGATCCACGAACCGCTGGAAGGGTTTCCCGTTCACGCTCTTCCAGACATCGGCGTAGATCCCCACCTCGCCGTGGCCGAGCCGGGCGTGGTGCGCCTCGAGCGTCTTGATGAAGTGAAGCAGCGCCTCCGGCTTGGTAAGCACCTGGTACGCCTGGACGGCATCGAGATGGGCGGCGGGAGGGACGATCCAGGCACCGCCGTTCGGGGAGACGACGAGGAACCGCCCGTCCCCCGCCGCCGAATACATCATCATGCGCCAGGCGAACTTCTGGCCCTTCTCGGTCCAGGCGACCGGCCCCTCGTAGAGGAAGCTGCGCAGCGGCACCAGGACCTGGATGGCGGCGAACAGCACCAGCGCGCCGAAGGCCGTGCGGCCGATCGGGCGGATCGGGGCGGGTGCGGGGTCGCCGGTCGCGGGAGGCCCTGCGATGCGACGCATCGAGGAGGCCAGCCATTCCGGAGCCCGCGCGCGCCCCGGCCACACCCGCTGCGCGAGGCGGCCGGCCCGGCGCGCCAGAATCGCCGGCCACCGGGGGGAGAACAGGATCGTCGTGGCCGCGATGGTCAGGTACGGAAAGACGCCGATGTCGAACAGGTGGGCGTTGGCGAGATGGAACGCGCAGTAGACGAAGAACACCCACAGCCGCGTTCTCCACCACAGCAGCAGCGGCGCCCCGACCACGTGCAGCACGATGATCAGGACCGGGGCGGCGAGCGTGATCCAGTGCACCTCGAACAGCGTCGAGAAGGGCGACCACGTCCGCTCCAGCATCCATTGCCGCAGCGGCTCGCCGCGCAGCCAGTCGACCTCGATCTTCACGAGCCCGGAGAAGATGAGGATGACCTCGATCTGGAACCGCAGCACATGGACGTGCCAGGCCGGGACGCTGCGGGCTCCGCGAATCCGCCCGAGCCGCCGGTCGAGCGACCAGCACCGGTGCGCGTCGACGCATCCGAGCAGCAGCCCGAACAGGATGATCATGTAGAAGTGGTTGAGGTACACCACCTGGTCGAGCAGGAAGAAGTAGATGAAGATCGCGTTGAAGAGCCAGATCGCGGGCCGGTACAGCGCGCCGAGCGCAACCAGCAGGCAGCACGCCGCGCACGCGGCCCAGAGCCAGTGGAGCCAGGGCTCGGGCAGCACCGGCACCGCCACCCCGAAGTAGGGGAAGAGGATGTCGCGCTCGACGTAGAAGGCGGTCAGCTATCCGGCCCGGAGCATGAACACGGTGTCGTGCAGCATCAGCAGGCCGAACGCGATCCGGAACGCGGCCAGGGACTGGGCGCAGACGGGATTGGAGAGTCGCCGGCGCAATCGTTCGAGCGGTCCGGCCCTCGCTACGGCTCCGCCGGCCATCGTTTCCCTCCTCACGGTCCGAGAGTGTCCCCGTGACGGCATCGCGACGACCGGAAAATCAAGGTGAGCCAACAGGTTGCAGAACCACCAAGGCGCCTGTCCAGCTCTTGGGGCAATGCTGCGAACAAACCTTGCGATGACCCCAATCACTCGTGAACGAGAACACCCTCGAGACGTCTCAGGAGCGCCGATAGACCTCTCGGCGATGGGCAATCCGCAAGACCAGGACGCACAGGCTCAATCCGCCAGGCCAGGCTCGCGCTCCACCTCCTCCAGCGTGTACGTCCGCGACCGCCCCGCCTTGTTCTCGATCAGGCGTTGTTCGGCGAGATACAGGTCCTCGAGCTCGTCCAGATGCTCCAGAATCGCCTCGCGAGCGTAGAAGGTCTTGGTGCGCCCGGTCGCCTTGGCGAGCCGGTCGAGGCGCTCCTCGATATCGGTGGGCAATCGGATCGCAAGCATCATCGATGCTCCAGCGGATGCTGGACAAGTATAGCGTCCACGCAGCCCGAGAGCATGGCGACCCGACAGTCTTGCTCTCGTTCGCGTCGCACGTTCGTGCAGTTTTCCGTCGGTTGAACCAACTACAAACTTTGGTCCGTTCCTACTGTTGCGGCGAAAAGGACGGGCGTGCTATTGCATGGACGAACCAGACCGAAGACCCGATCCGGACAGGTGCAGTCGCGAACAAGGGGCCCCTCGTCGCCGCGGTCGGGAACGCCATGATCACGAGCGACCCACATGCCGCGTGGACCTGACGCCTCTGCATCGACGGCGGAGGTTCGCGGGAAGCTGGATGCCGAGCCGCGGCTCTCCTGGCTGCTTCGCCAGAAGGTGACTATCCCCGGCCGGGCGCCGGGATACATGCACCGCACGCGGCTCGTGGATCGCGCCATGCCGACGCGCAACCGCCTGACGGTGCTCCTGGCGCCGGGCGGCTTCGGCAAGACCACCCTGCTCGCCGAATGCTGCCGCCACCTCTCGGAAGACGGCATCGTCACGGCATGGATGTCCATCGACGGCAACGAAGACGCGGACGTCCTGGATTCCTACATCGCCTTCGCGTTCCAGTACGCCGGAATGCGCATCGAAAGCGCGTCCGGCGGCGCCGAATCCGAGAGCCGGATCGGGCTGCTGGCGCGCGCGCTCGAAGCCCGCCACGAACCGTTCGTGCTCGCCCTCGACGACCTGCACCGGCTGACCGACCGCCGATCGATCGCGCTCGTCGAATTCCTGCTCCGGCGCGGACCGCCCAACCTGCACCTGGCGGCCGCCTGCCGGCGCCTTCCCGCGGGGCTGAATGTAGGCGGCGCCGTCCTCGACGGGGTGGCATCGGTGCTTGGAGTGGACGACCTGCGGTTCACCAGGCACGAGATCGCGGATTTCTTCGACCGGCGGCTGTCGCGCCGCGGGCTCGCCTCGCTGACCGAGGATTCCGGGGGATGGCCCATGGCGCTGCGCATCCACCGCAACCGGGCGGGCGCCGACCCGGGCACGGGCGGGCCGGAGGTGCGCGACATCGTCGAGAACTGGGTGGAGTCGCGTCTGTGGGAAGGGATCGACGCCGGCGACCGGGAGCTGCTGCTCGACGCCGGTCTGTTGGAGTGGATGGACGCGGAGCTGCTCGACGACGTGCTGGGCGGGAACGACGCGATGCGCCGGATCGAAGCCATGGCGGCGCTGGCCGGCCTGCTGCACCCGGTGCGCGGCAACGGGCCGGAGACCTGGCGGCTGCATCCGCTCATCCGGGAGCATTGCGCGCGGGCGCGCTACCGGGACACGCGGCAACGGTTCCGGGAGGTGCACCGCCGGATCGCCGGGGCCCTGATGCGCCGCGGCGAAACGCTTCTCGCCATGCGCCACGCCTCGCAAGCGGGCGACATCGCGCTGGCCGGCGAGATCTTCGAGAACGCCGGGGCGGTCCGCTTCTGGATCCGGCACGGCGAGGCGCCGTTCCGGGCCGCCATGGGGCTGCTCGACCGGCAGGTTCTCCTGGCCCGTCCCCGGCTGCGCCTCGCCCACTGCGTGGCCCTGGTCTTCTCCGGGCGGCTGGAGGAGGCCCGCGAGACCTGGCGTTCCATGGCCGAGGGGAGCCGGGGCCCGGCCGCCACCGAGGGCGAGGCGCACGAGCGGTGGGTGGACGGGTGCATCGTGCGGGGCGTCCTCGCCATGTACGGAGGCGAGTTCGTCGGCTCGGCGCGGGCAGCGGCGGTGCTGGAGGACTTGCGGAAGATCGCCGGCTCGCAAGACGTCGATCCGCTGGTGCGGGGGTATGCGGAGCACGGCCTGTGCATCGCCCTCAACGCGAGGGCGGAGTTCGCCGGCGCCGAGATGCGGGCCGAACGCGCGCTGGCCTGCTTCGGCGACAGCCGCTACGCAAGGATGCTGGTCGCGTACCAGCTCGGCCAGGTCGCCATGGCTCAGGGCCGGGTCGACGATGCCCGCCGCCGCTACCTGTCGGCGATGCGGATCGCGAAGGCCGAAGATCTCCACAATCCCCTCGCGGTCGCGATCGCCGACGTGCTGCTGCGCGAGCTGGAGCAGGAACGCAACCGCCGGCCGCCGTCCGCGGAGCCGCCCGGCATCCCCGCGGCGATGACGAGGAACGGCACGCCATTCCAGGCATACGCCGCGGCGAGCGGCGTGGCGCTCGACCGGGCCCTTGCCGACACCGGCGCCGAAGGCGCGCTGGCCGCGTTGGAGGAGATGCTCGACTACGTGCGCAGCGTCGGCCTGCCCGCGCTGGCGCGCTACCTGTCGGCGATGCGGGTCTCGCTGCTGGTGGAAGCGTGCCGCCCCGGCGAGGCGCAGCGGTGCTGGCGCGAGGACGGGCTGCCCGAGGATGCGCGGGCGTGCCTCGACCTCGAGGGGCAGACCTGGCGGGAG
>JAKZYK010000259.1:0-3868 GCA_047514485.1 Gammaproteobacteria bacterium | reverse complement strand
CCTCGAGCCCGGGGCAACGCTGCATCAGCCGGTCGACGTCCTCGTCGATGATGCCGGGCGGGAGCCGGAAGGCCGGGATCCCCCAGATCATCATGCCCCCGAGGCGGTCCGTCATCTCGTAGACGTGCACGCTGTAGCCGGCGACGCACAAGTCGTGCGCGGCCACCAGCCCGGCTGGACCCGCGCCCACGATGCCGATGCTCTGGCTCCGCGTGACCGGCGCCGCGGGCGGGCGCCAGGTCGCCCCGAGCTTGTCCATCACGAAGCGCTTCAGGTTCCGTATCTGCACCGCGCCGTCGCTGTCGACACGCCGGCAGGCGTGCTCGCAGGGGGCGTCGCATACCCGGCCGCAGATGGAGCTGAAGGGATTGGTGGAGGTGATCGCCTCGAAGGCGCCCTCGTAGTCCTCGTCCCAGATGCTGGCGATGTAGGACGGCGCATCGGTGTGTATTCCGGTGAAGCCGATCACCTCGGCGCTGCCTGCGCCGGTCGAGCCCTGCATCCCGTCGAGCTCGATGAAGTCGAAGCCGTCCTTGACCGCGATCTTGACGTCGTCGCTCACTCGGCCTGCCCCGAGCTTGACGCTCACCGGGAGGCGGTATCCGGTCGCCTCGCGCATCTCTTCAACCTTGATGAGGAGATCGTCGCCGCCGAGGATGTCGGGGTGGCGCGACGGGGAGCGCAAGTCGATGCCGGGGGGAATGCCGCGGATGCGGGCGAGCTCGGGGGCTTCGTTGGAGAGCAGGAAGAGCGCCGGAGTTGCCCCCTGTTGGACCCAGTGCCCGGCACCGTCGACCAGCCAGGTGCCGGTCCAGTCGGCGGCATCGTTCCGAAACGAAGCGGGAGGTGAGGCGATCCCGTAGAATCCACGACATCCTGTGGCAGTTGTCGGAGACGGGGGAACACCCATGAAAACCGACCTCGGAGAGAGAGAGAGACTGCATCGGTTGGTCGACGCCTTGCCGGCGGGCGAGCTTCGGGCGGTCGAGCGCTGCCTCGAGCTGTTCTCCGAGTGCGGTGATGCATTCGTGCAAGCCCTCATAAGGGCTCCCGAGGCGGCAGAGCCATTGAGTGGCGAAGACCACGAAGCGCTCGAAGAGGGACGCCGGGCCCTGGAGGCGGACGACTGTGTGTCCGACCGGGAGTTGCGTGCCGAACTCGGAATATGACATGGACCCTCATATGGACGCGCCCGGCGCTCAGGGACATGAAGAAGTTCGAGCGGCGACTCGCGCGCCGGATTCGAGATGGGGTGGTGGGCCTGGCTGAGACCGGCAGCGGATATGTCGTGAAGCTCAAGGGCACAAGCCCGCCGGAGTGGCGGTTTCGGGTAGGCGATCACCGGGTGTTCTTCCAGTTCCAGGGTGATGCGCGGGAGATTCGGATACTGCGCGTCCGGCGGCGCGACGAGGCGTACTGACAAGTTCCGGAAGCGGAAAGGGCGCTATCGCGCGGCCGCTTCCAGCGCCGCGATCACCGCAGCCTTGCTCTTTTTCTTGTAGGCGAGATCCAGGGGAGTGTCCCCGGCGTTGTTCCTGATAGCAACATTCGCCCCCGCCGCTACCAAGGCTTCAATCGCATGAACGAAAACACCGGAGAAGTCAAACATGACCGCAACGTGCAAGGGGGTGTAGCCGTCGCTTTCCCTTGCGTTCACGTCCGCTCCGGCCGATATCAGCGTTTCAATTGCACCAGCATTCCAGGTGCTGTATCGGGCGGCCTCGTGCAGGGGGGTGATGCCGTTCTTGGCCTTCGCGTTCACGTCCGCCCCGGCTCGTACCAAGGCTTGAACCGCAAGAGCGTGACGACGGGAGGCGGCGTTGTGCAGGGGGGTGATGCCGTTCTTGGCCCTCGCGTTCACGTCCGCCCCGGCCGATACCAAGACATGAATCGCAAGAAGGTAGCCGTTGAGCGCGGCCGCGTGCAGTGGAGTGATGCCGTTCTCGGCCTTCGCGTTCACGTCCGCCCCGGCGGCCAGTAGCGATTCAATCGCACGAGTGTCACCGATGGCGGCAGCAAAGTGCAGGCGACTGGCTCCCTCGGACGCGCCAGACAAGGTGACAAGCGCGAAGAAGATGAACACGGGTAAGCGTTTCATCGTGGATGTCTCCGGCAGGGAATGCCCCAACCCGATTCAAGTGTAGCCGCGCGCAATCATCAAGACTGCGTTCTGCTCGCGAACATTGGCGATTTCTGCTCGAAATCATTTGCGAATGACCGGTGCGGAATGCTCACGCTCTTTATGAACATTCTCACGTTACGAGTGCGGCGTGCTTGAATTCATCGGCGTTTGCCAACCTGAGGGCTGCTTGACTCGTACTTCGCCGGCATGAAGCGACTTCATGACCTGCCCGTACCGGTCGTGCACGGAAGCCATTTTCGGAGCTACGACGGCGCGCGCCACCGGCGGATCATCCGCCACTGGCTGGACGAGAGGGAGCGCGCCCGAGCCGCGGCCGCCTCCGAGAACATCCGGTCGTTCGAAGGATGATGACCCGATGCGGACGTCAATACTCCGGTGGCGGCGTGAAGCGGTAGTAGCCCTCCTCAATCAGCGCCTCCATGTGCATGCCGTCCACGAGCCCGATCAGCGCGACGGTCGAGGGCAGGTAACACCCGCGGGGATAGGCGGCCCAGTGGGGCTGGCAACGGCCGGTGCGGGTCTTGGGATGCAGCGCCTCGAACCCGCAAGCGCGGGAACCACCTGGAGACGCCGGCAGGAGACGCGCCCCGGGGACCGGCGTCCGGCCGAGCGGAGCGATCGCGGAGGAATGACCGCGCGAGACCGGATGGTCGGGACCGGCCGTACCGCCCGGCAACGCGAGCCCGGGGCGCGATGGGCCCAGCGCCCGAACGCCCGGGCGCGCATCGTCTTCAGCGCCGGATCGCCCTGGGGTCGAGGGCGTCCTGCAGGCCGTCGCCGAGGAAGTTGAACGCGATCACCGTGATGAAGATGAGCAGGCCCGGCCACACGGCGAGCATCGGCGCCTCGTGGATGAGCTCCTGTGCGTTGGTCAGCATGTTGCCCCAGCTCGGCGTCGGAGGCTGGATGCCGAGGCCGAGAAAGCTCAGGATCGATTCCAGCAGGATGATGTTGCCGATCGAGAGCGTGGTGGCCACGATGATCGGCGAGACCGCGTTGGGCAGAATGTGGCGGACCATGATCCAGGCGCCGCTCGCGCCCTGGCTCTGCGCGGCGAGCACGAAATCGCGCTCGCGCAGGCTGAGCGCCGCGCCGCGCACCAGACGCGCCACCGTGGTCCACCCGAACAGCGCGATGATCACCACGATTCGGTAGAGGCCGATCTCGGGCGACGCCGCGATGTCCGGCGGCACGCCGAGCTTGCCGATGTCGACGGCGGCGAGAACGATCAGAAACGGCAGCAGGGGAAGCGCGATCACGGTATCGGTGAGGCGCATCAGCCGGGTCAAGTGCGATGCCTGCCGGCATGAAAAGCTGGTGGCGTTCAGTTGCAAACGCCGGGGCTTTGAGTCCAAGCTGTGGCGCGCGACGCATGGTGGAAACCGCCGCCCACCTCGTCGAGCATGTCCTGCCCGAGCAACCGATCCGTCAGTGGGTGTTGTCGTTCCCCTACCCGCTACGGTTCCTGTTCGCGACCCGCCCCGCGGTGCTCACCCAAGTCCTGGGCATCGTCTACCGGGCGATCTCCACATTCCTCATCCGCCGCGCCGGATTGCGCGTGGGCGCCGGTGCGCGTACCGGAGCCGTCACCCTCATCCAGCGATTCGGCTCGGCGCTGAACCTGGAGAAACAGTCACAGTACCCTCGTTGTGCAAGTCATTGATTGGCTTCAAATAGGCTCGCCTGCTCACCCGACGGCACCCCGTCGAGTACCAGCTTCCCCGT